>CAZPYQ010000001.1:0-31695 GCA_964590585.1 uncultured Planctomycetia bacterium
TTATCATAACGCTTTGTTTCACGAAGGACCCCGAGCAGGTACTAAAAGAGGCGAAAAGGGTTTTAAAGAAAAACGGCAGGATCGTTATCGGCATAGTGGATAAGGACAGTTTCTTGGGCGGGTTTTATAGAAAGAAGAAGGGCCCGTTCTATAAAAACGCGTTTTTTTTCACGGTCAAGGATGTAAAAAAATTATTGAAGGCGGCAGGATTTGGCAGGCCCGTTTGCCGCCAGACAATATTCAGGCCGCCGGCCGATATGAGGAAGGTCCATAAAGCGCGGAAAGGTTTTGGCAGGGGAGGTTTTGTCGTGATTTCCGCGCGAAAAGCATGATTCTGTGATAGAATAAAAGGCCATGAAGAAAGTATCTTTAATACATCTTAAGCCCGGCCATAAAGGCAGGGTGTCCGAGATCCTGGGAGGCGTGGGCCTACAAAACAGGCTGATGAGTATGGGCCTCTATGCAGGCAAGGAGATTACAAAACTGAGCTATATCGGATTGAGGGGCCCCGTGGTGATAAAAGTGGGCAGAAGCGTCCTCGCCCTGGGGCACGGCATGGCGTCAAAAATCATCGTAGAGGCAGAGTGATAAAAAAAATCTATTTGATAGGTAACCCGAATGTCGGTAAAAGCGTCGTCTTTTCCCGCCTCACCGGCGTCCATGTCGTATCGTCCAATTATGCGGGGACGACCGTAGAGTTCATCAAGGGCTATTTGAGTTTAGGGAATGGAAGGATAGAAGTCGTAGACCTGCCGGGGACGTATTCATTAGAGGCGGGCTCAAGCGCCGAAAAAGTAGCGGTATCATTATTAAAAGAGCATCCAAAGGATGAGATAGCGGTAATTGATATTATCGACTCAACCAACCTGGAGAGGAACCTGCTTTTAACCCTGCAGCTGGTAGAGGAAGGTTACCCGACGATCGCCTGCCTGAATATGTGCGATGACGCGGTCCACAGGGGCGTTCACATCGATATCAATAAACTGGAGGAGATTCTGGGGATACCGGTTATCTCGACATGCGGCCTGACCGGCGTAGGCATAAAATTATTGATAGAAAGGATAAAAGAGGCAGTACCCGTTCAAAGGGGCAGGCTTTCCCATGAAGAAAGGTGGAAAGAGATAGAGCGTATAATCGACGAGGTCCAGCGCCTCGAACACCGCCATCACAGGTTAAGGGAGATATTGGAGGACGCGTCCGTGCGGCCTTTAACGGGTTTTATGATGGCGTCAGGCGTCATATACGTGTCATTTAAGATCGTCAGATTCATAGGCGAGTTTATAATAAGCAAAATAACGGACCCTTTTTTTTACGAAGTAGTACGGCCATCTTTGGAAAAAGCGACCATCCACTGGCAGGAGAAGAGTTTTTTGTTTCATCTCTTGATAGGCGATCTGGTGGGCGGGAAGATAGACTTCAAGCAATCGCTCGGGCTTTTGACCACGGCCCCCTATATAGAATTTGGCATGGTGTTGCCGTACGTCATTTCGTTTTATCTCGTATTGAGTCTTTTGGAAGATATAGGATACCTGCCGCGCCTGGCGATACTTCTGGACAACCTGCTGCACCGCCTGGGCCTGCACGGTTATGCCATAATACCGGTGCTTTTAGGTTTTGGCTGTAATGTCCCCGGCATATTATCGACGCGAGTCCTGGAATCCAAACGCGAAAGATTCATCGCCTCTACCATCATCTCCATAGGCGTGCCATGCGTCCCCCTGCAGGCCATGATAGTGGGGCTATTGGGCGTATTCGGCGGGTTTTATGTGGGCGGGGTATACCTGACGTTATTTTTAATAATCCTGGTATTGGGGTCGGTCTTAAACCGCCTGCTGCCGGGATATAGCCCGGAATTTTTACTGGAAATCCCTCCTTACAGATTTCCGCCTTTAACTATGCTGGTAAGAAAATTATATTTTCGCATTAAAGGTTTTGTGATCGAGGCTGTCCCGATTGTTTTGATGGGTGTATTGGTCATAAATATACTTTTATACCTTAAGCTGTTCGATATCGTGACGGGGATATTCGCGCCTGTTGTCCACGGCCTCTTCGGCCTGCCAAAAGAAGCGATAGTCGCCCTTGCCGTGGGTTTTTTGAGAAAAGACGTCGCGGTCGGCATGCTCGCTCCGCTGGGGCTTTCGGCCAAGCAGCTTTTCATAGCGGCCACATTACTGGCCATATCGTTCCCCTGCGTTGCCACGTTCATAGTCTTGTGGAAAGAGCTTGGCGCGAAGGACCTTGTTAAAGCGGCCCTTATCATGGTATCTGTAAGTATCGTTGTCGGCACAACGCTTAATTTTGTCGTATTGCGCTGAATCGTGGCCGGAAAAGAGGCGTAAAAATATGAATAAAAAGCTGACTTTGAAGATTCAGAAAGGCGAATTGACCGAGCATGTGATATACAGAAAACTCGCCGAAATCGTAAAAGATAAGTCTCACAGCGAACTATTGAGGAGGATCTCACAGGAAGAGATTGAACATTACGGGGTGTTTAAAGAGCTAACGGGCGTAGAATGCCAGCCGGATAGAGTCAGGGTATTTTTATATACCTTCATAGCGCGGTTTTTCGGGCTTAATTTCGGCCTAAAACTCATGGAAGCGGGCGAAGATCTGGCGCAAGACAAGTATAAGGACCTTGTCGGCCTGTCGCCAAAAGTCGCGTCGGTAATACGAGACGAGGAAGATCACGAAAAGGCGCTCATAGGACTTATCGATGAAGACAGCCTTAAATACATAAGCTCTATGGTGCTGGGCCTGAACGACGCGCTGGTGGAATTGACGGCGGCCCTCGCGGGGTTTACCCTCGCCCTGCAGGATAACCGCCTGATCGGCGTCGTGGGCTTAATCACGGGGATAGCCGCCTCCATGTCGATGGCCGCCTCCGAGTATTTATCCACCAAACAGGAAGAGACGGACAAGGACCCCCTTAAGGCGAGCGTATATACGGGGGTCGCCTATATGTGCACCGTTATCCTGCTGGTGTCGCCTTATTTTCTTTTTAAAAGCATATTCCTAAGCCTGGGCCTGGTGGCCGCGACGGCGCTTTTCATAATACTCGTCTTTACATTCTATATTTCCGTAGCAAAAGGGCTTGATTTCAAGAAGAGGTTCATGGAGATGGCTGCTTTAAGCTTAAGTATAGCGTCTGCGACCTTCTTTATAGGCCTGGCGGTAAGAAAGATATTCGGAGTGGAGGTTTAAGATGAAAAAACTCGGGAAGGCGGTTGTATCAGCATCTTTAGCGGCGGTCATCTATTCGGCGTTTCCTTTGGTATCGTATTGGTTCGCGCCTGCGGCATCGAACGAGGTCAACAATCGGGCCGGCATGGAGAGGATTAAGGGCAATAAGGGCGCCTATTTTTCATTTATTGTTTTCAGCGACAGCCATAACGGATTATTCACAAACGACGCGTCTACGCTTAAACTGATATGGCACATGAACCGTGAGGACAGGTTCAGGAAGGCCCCGATAGATTTCGTGATATCCGCTGGAGATGTCACCATGGACGGCTCCCGGCGGGATTTCCGGGCATGGAAGAAGATGCAGGGGCTTATCAAATACCCGGTCATAGCGGCCATGGGAAACCATGACGACGAGAAACTTTTCGAGGAGAACTGCGGCGACAGGCAGTTCGCCTTTTCGGACAGAAACTCCTATTTTATAGTCGTCGATAACGCCCACGACGGCCCTGATCTCGCGTGGCTGGAAGAGAGGCTGAAGGAAGGAGAGGGCTACAGCCATATATTCGTCATCATGCACAAACCGCCGTGCGACCCGTACCAGCAGGAATGGTATAATATCGATAATATCCCATGGGCGTATCGCTTGAGAAAATTATTGGCCGAATACCGGGTATCCATGGTATTCGCGGGCCACAAGCACATGTTTAGGCATCAGCGATTCGACGATGTCGATTATATAACGACCGGCGGAGGCGGGATGCTTATCGATATACCGGAATCCGAAGGAGGATTCCTGCACTACGTCCGGGTCATGGTCAATAATGATTATGTGACATATGAGGCGAGAAAGATATCGCCGCCACTATGGCTGCACGTGACGTATTATCTGGGAAAAGAGGCGTTATACTGGGCGCGCAACTGGTACGGGTCCGGATATATATTCGGCAAGAATACAAAAATAGTGGAGCCGAAGGTGGAGGGGCTTAATGACCGCGAATACTGGTTTAATATAAAAAGGTAAGATGAGAAAGTTTAATTTTTTAATAGTAATTATCGCGCTTTCAGCCGGCCTGACCTCCTGCGCTATGGCGCCTGTCAAGGCGCCGCCCGTTCCCGTAAAAGAGATCTACCCGAAGATCCCGATTTCCGTTTTACGGCAGGACACATACCACGTGGTGGCCCCCGGAGAGACGTTGTGGCGCTTAAGCAAGATGTATGATGTCCCGATGGAAGACATAGAAAGGGTAAACGCCCTGCGATCGCGCACGGAACTGGAGATAGGGCAGCGGCTGATTATTCCCAAAGCGGCGCCTATAAGGCCTATAGTGCCCTTGTACCGTTCAAGCAAATGGAAATATATCATCATCCATCACAGCGCCACGGATGAAGGCAACGCCCTGTGTTTCAACGAGGCCCATTATTCAAGGGGATTTTGGAAAGGACTAGGGTACCATTTCGTCATAGACAACGGCACAAAAGGCAAATTGGACGGCCAGATAGAGGTATCGCCGCGTTGGCTCAAACAGCAGAACGGGTCCCATTGCAAGGCCGCAGGCATGAACTCCAAGGGGATAGGCGTATGTCTCGTGGGCAACTTCAGCAAAGAAAAGGTGTCAGAAAAACAGATGGAATCCTTAATCTACCTGGTCAACACTCTTCGGGGGTACTATAATATACCGGCCAAGAAGATCCTGGGCCATGGGCAGGTCCCCGGCGCCAAAACAGAGTGCCCGGGCAACAATTTCCCCTGGAAAGAGTTCCGTAAAAGGCTGAAGTAAAGGCCTGTTTCCACGGCGTTAAGCGCTCCATTATCAAACCTGGCAATACCGCATATCCTTTGTATCGTCCCTATTTTCTAAGGCGAAAAATCTCTTGTCTATCCGCATAATATAGATATAATATAATAAAGGGTTCGGGGCATGCGCCCCGTAGGATCGGCAGTAACTGATGGTCGGGCCGCCATCTGATAAAGATATCGGAAGGCGTTTTTTGTTTTCAAACGGATGAAAGGAAAGACATGTATACGAATATTTTCGAACAATACTTTTTCGGGAACAAGATATCGGAATATCTCCTGGCGCTGGCCGCGTTATTTGCGAGCCTTCTTGTCATAAGAGTCGGCATACGTTACCTCATAAAACGCGTTAAGCGCCTTTCCGAAAAAACGGCCACCACGATAGACGACTTTTTTGTAAGCGTCCTCGAGAGGATAGCCATGCCGCTACTGTATATTCTGGCCGTTTACCTCTCCATAAAGATCCTGGCCTTCCACCCGTATTTTGAGAAGGGCCTGAATTATTTCTGCCTGGCCGTCATAATAGTTTTCGTCTCGCGCTTTGTAATCATGCTCACAGGGTATGGCTTCAAGACGTATCTGGTAAAAACCGGATCTGACGCGGCCCTGGAACGCAGCCTTCAGGGCATATTGATAGTGGTAAAGGTGCTGGTCTGGGGAGGTGCCGTCGTATTCTTACTGGACAACCTCGGCTTCAAAATATCGGCGGTCATCGCCGGACTGGGCATAGGCGGCGTGGCCGTAGCATTGGCCGCGCAGACTATCCTAAAGGACCTCTTCAGTTATTTCTCCATAATCTTCGACCACCCGTTCAAGATAGGCGACTTTATCATAATCGGCGATTTCATGGGGACCATAGAATATATCGGGATAAAGACCACGCGCATACGCAGCCTTGGAGGGGAGATGCTCATCTTCTCCAATTCCGACCTCACGGATTCGAGGGTGCGTAATTACAAACTCATGGAGAAGAGGCGCGTCCTCTTCCGCCTGGGGGTTACATACCAGACCGAGATTGGCAAGTTACGGGAGATCCCGAAAATCATAGAGCGTGTCATAAAAAATACGAAAGACGCCGCCTTCGACCGGGCGCACTTTTTCAGTTACGGGGATTTCAGCCTGATATTCGAAATCGTGTATTATGTGGCAGGCGCCGATTACAATAAATATATGGATATCCAGCAGGAGATAAACTTCGCCATCAAGGAAGAGTTTGAAAGGCGCGGCATAGAGTTCGCCTATCCCACGCAGACGTTGTATCTAAATAAAGTGTGAAGACATCATGAGATCGGCGCTTATAATCGTTTTGGCTGTGCTGGCGGCTATCCTGGGATTCAATGTATCTTCTTTAAAAAAGGAACTTTCAATCGCGAGGGATAGCGCCGCGTTCTATGAAGAAAGAAAAAATGACCTGCAAAAGGAATTGACGCGCGTAAACAGGGTTAACGGCGATAGAGAACGTTTTTTAAACGAGATCGAACAGAACATCGCGGAGCTGGAGAGCAAGATAGACTTGGAAACGCTCGAGAAATATGTCCCTAAAAAGACCTGGAGCGAGATAAAGCCGGTTATTGACAGGCTTAAAAATTTCCAAGCGATGAGGGAAAAAGGCGGTCTCTCCGCGGAAGAAATATAGCATATACGATAAAGGCGGCTTTTTTATGCCCTCGCGGTAAAGGAGGTCTATGGTCAGGACCAGGATAATCTGTACGCTCGGCCCGGCATCGTCCAGCGAGACGGCGCTAAGAAAGATGATGCGCGCCGGCATGGACGTCGCGCGCCTTAATTTCTCGCACGGCGGTCCCGGGGACTTGCTTCGCAAAATAGGCCTCATCCGTCTTTTAAACAAGAAATACGCCAGACGCATAAAACTTCTGGGCGACCTCCAGGGCCACCGCATAAGAGTGGGTGAGTTCGCAGCACCGATCGAACTGAAACGGCATAGTATAGTACGGCTCACCCAGGAGAAGATAAAAGGCGGAAGCGGAAAGATTCCTTTTGATTACCGGGGCCGTCTTAGCGATATCAGGAAAGGACAGCATGTGTTCATAGACGACGGGAATATCGCCCTGGAGGTGATAGGCCGCGCCGGAGACAGCCTTAAGGCAAAAGTGATAACAGGCGGCCTCCTTAAGGCGCATAAGGGCGTCAACATACCCGGCGCGAGGCTTCGATTCGGCGGCATCAGCCGGAAGGATGCCGAAGACATACTTTTTTCGGAGAAGAACGGCTTTGAGTATATCGCGCAGTCATTCGTTTGCACGAAACAGGATATCATGGATGTAAGAAAACTGTTAAAAACGTCTTCGCGATGCCGGGTAATAGCCAAGATCGAGAACAGGGAGGGGATAAAGAATATTGACGATATAATCAAGGTTTCGGACGGTATTATGATAGCGCGCGGAGACATGGGGGTGTCCTTGCCCGTTTACGAAATTCCCATCATCCAGAAGGCTATCATAAAAAAATGCAACCTGGCCGGAAAATTTGTCATTACCGCCACACAGATGCTTGAAAGCATGACGGAGAGCCGCGTGCCTACCCGCGCCGAGGTGACGGACGTGGCCAACGCCATAATAGACGGCACCGATTTTGTCATGCTTTCGGCGGAATCGGCCGTGGGGAGATATCCGGCCGAAACGGTCACGATGATGAATAATATAATAAAATTCACTGAAGGATATTTAAGCCGTGTCAAAACCGGAGAAATGCGTACGAGTTTCAAAAAGCATTATGTTTAATTATGTGGTATACTGGTAAATAGGCCTTAAGAATATTTCCTGGGCGACTTTAAACAAAGAGGACCTGATATGCGTAGGGCGTTGCTTTTTATATTGCCTATATTGATCATCGTGACCCTGGCCTTTATCGGTTTCGGGATATTTCAGGTAAGGAGCGAAGAGGCGAGGTTTTTGGACGATCTGATGCGAAAGGCCAGGGCCGTGGCCGAAAGCATGGAGCTCTCCGTAAAACATGCCCTTGAGAATAATAATATACGCGACGCCAGATGGCTGGTTGAAAAATTCCAGAAGAGAGAAAGGTCCCAGGGCTGCGTCATTTATGATAAAGATGGCAGCATCATCGCCATAACAGACAGGTTCTCCGGATGGAAGGACAGGGATAAAGCTTATATAAAAAACGCGCTTGCGAATAAGAGCGCCCGGGGGGCGATAGAGAAATTCAAGGACTACAGCGTCTACAGCTATATCCTGCCCATAACGAATGACGAAGGGGATGTCATAGGGCTGGAAGAAGTTTTGTACGATACATCATATATGCTTACGCAATTGGCCGATCTGTGGAAACGGCTGAGCATGGTTTTGATAACTCTGGTAGTGTTTATCGTATTGATATCCGTATTGGCCCAGCGCCAGATATTCACCGCGCCGGTAGAACAGCTTACCGAATGGTTCAAGCGATTCCAGAGGGGCGAGATAGACACCAAACATCCTATCAAGGAAAAAGGAGAGCTCAGCAAATTGGCCAGCGAAGTGGAGCAGGCCGCGCTCAGCATAAGGGTGGCCCGCAAGGTGGTGAGCGAAGAGGCGACTGTAAGGATGCAGAAAGATGACCAGTGGACCGACGCGAAAGTAAAAGACGTGGTAAGGTCCAGGTTGGGCGAGAACGCCTTCTTCCTCGTATCGAACAGGGAGCCCTATCTGCACAGGATCGATGAAACTACCGGACAGGCCAAATGCGTGCGTCCGGCCAGCGGTGTTGTAACGGCCCTCGATCCCATAATGCGCGCCTGCGGCGGGACATGGATCGCCCACGGCAGCGGCAATGCCGACAGGAAATTCGTCAATTCCAAGAATAAACTCGCTGTCCCTCCCGGCGAAGATCGTTACATCTTAAAAAGGGTGTGGCTCACAAAAGAAGAAGAGGACGGTTATTACTACGGGTT
The DNA here is from genome assembly GCA_964590585.1 of uncultured Planctomycetia bacterium. Lineage (GTDB taxonomy): Bacteria > Omnitrophota > Gorgyraeia > 2-01-FULL-45-10 > JAHFGN01 > CAZPYQ01. The sequence continues at coordinate 8,883 of CAZPYQ010000001.1, forward strand.
TTCTAACGAAGGCCTGTGGCCGTTATGCCACATAACCTATACGAGGCCGGTTTTCAGGGAATCGGATTGGCAGAGCTATAAAAGGGTTAACCAAAAATTCGCCGATAGCGTATTGGAAGAGCTTCCCGCGGGGAGCCCTTTCATATTCATCCAGGATTATCATTTTACGCTCCTGCCCCAGATGATAAAGGCCCAGAGGCCCGATGCGGTCATCGCGCTTTTTTGGCACATACCATGGCCGAATCCGGAGGCGTTTTCGATATGCCCTTACCAGGTGGAGATCCTGGACGGTATGCTCGGATGCGATTTGATAGGTTTTCACGTCCAATATCACTGCAATAATTTCATCGATACGGCGAACAGGCTCCTGGAATGCCGTATAGATATGGAAAAATTCAGCATCGTCCGTTCAGGCAAAGAGACATCGGTCAGGTCATTTCCCATCAGCGTGGACATGGATACAAACCCGATCGCAGGCCAGGACGAAAAAGAGGAGACGGATAAGCTGCATAAGGAGTTCGGGCTAGACGGCAAGATAGTCGCCCTCGGAGTCGACAGGATAGATTATACAAAAGGGCTTTCGGAACGCATGATGGCCATAGACCGCTTTATCGAAAAGTACCCGAAATATAAGGGCAAATTTGTCTTTATCCAGTTAGCCGCCCCAAGCCGGACGCATATAAAGAGATATCATGATCTCATGGGAGAAATCGACGAACTCGCGGAAAAGATTAACTGGAAATACATGAATGAAGAATGGAGGCCTATCATCTACCTCAAGCGTCATTTTTCACCCGAAGAGATAAGACCGTTTTACAGGATAGCCGATATCTGTATCATAAGTTCGCTTCATGACGGGATGAATCTTGTCGCGAAAGAATATGTCGCCGTGAGAAACGACCTGACCGGCAGTCTCATATTGAGCAGATTTACGGGAGCGGCGAGGGAGCTTAACGACGCCATACAAATTAACCCGTATTCAATAGAAGAATTCGCCGACAGCATTAAATTGGCCGCGGACATGCCCCTGCCGGAAAAGAAAAGACGCATGGAAAACATGCGTAAAATTATCGCGGATAATAATATTTATAAATGGGCCGGAAGCATCATAAGCGACCTTACCGCAATAAAAAAGATTTAAAAAAAGGCCGGTTTGTGGGGAGCGCAGTCTATCTATTTTCGCATTGGAAAAGGCTCGAGAAGGGGCTGGAGGGTAGATTTATATGGTTGTTTCTCGATTACGACGGGACCCTGGCGCCTATAGCCCGTACGCCGGAAATGGCCGTCATGCCGAAAGGGACAAAAGGTCTCTTGCGGCGGCTCTCAAAAAAATCGAACTGCAGGATAGCGGTTGTGAGCGGCCGGGCATTAAGGGACATCTCAAGGCGCATAGGTTTAAAGAATATAGTCTATGTCGGGAACCATGGATTTGAGATAAAAGGACCCAAGGTAAGATTCAAAAGCCCCGTTTCGTGGCGGTATAAAAAAACGCTCGAAGAGATAAGGGATAAATTAAAGGTAAAGCTCTCCCATATCAGGGGCGTAGTCATGGAAGACAAAGGGCCTTCCATAAGCGTGCACTATAGATTGGCCTCCAGGGCGGACAGACCAAAGGTCAAGACAGGGTTTTACGCGGCCATTTTTCCGCATGTGTTAAAGGGCGAGGTTCGGCCGGGGTCGGGAAAGATGGTGCTGGAGGTCCGGCCGCCGATATCATGGGATAAGGGCAGGGCCGTCTCCTGGCTTTTGGGCCGGAGATTATCCGGGGCGCGGGATAAAAAATTAAAGGTTCTGCCTGTCTATATCGGCGACGACACGACAGATGAGGACGCCTTTAAGGCCCTGAAGGATATCGGTATCACCATATTCGTCGGACATGCGAAGAAGACCAGGGCGAGGTTCTATTTGAAAGATACGTCTGATGTGGCGAGGTTCTTAAAAGCGATCATAAAAAAGGTTAATTCGGTCGAGCCGTGACGGAAAAAGAGATAAAAAAAGCGAACGGGCCCTTCCGGTTTTATACGCGTTTAAACCTTTCCGAACTCACGGGGTTAAAGGCGTTCAATCTGGATGAACTATTGGAACGCATAAAAGAGGTGCCGGAATCCTCCATATATCATCATACGCATAAATTTTTACAGCAGCATCAGTATCTCTCGCCCGAACCGCCCAATGATTTCGCCTACTGGGTCACAAGCGTGCTCGGAGAGAAAGAACTTGGCGAGGACCTGGCGAGCATAGATACGGTGCAGTTCGATACCATCGACGGTTTGCGCCAGGCCTTTATCATGGCCATAGAAGGTTATTTAAAGGCCCATCCCGAAGCTAAGGCCAGGACATCGCACAGGAGCAGCGCCTTTTATTTCATAAAATCCTTAAGTTTCATCCTTCCCACGGGATACGAGGCCAACGATTTGGCGGAATTTTGCCGTATCCTCGAGAACATCTCGATAGACGCGATATATTTTCATATCTTCGAAGCGCGACTCAGGATAGGAAAGAAGATAAACGATTTTTCATACTGGATAGAAACTTCCCTTGACAATAAGAGGCTGGCCGATTCGATAGCGCGGCTGGATCCTTACACCTATACCCTGGAAGGCCTAAGGAAAGCGATAATCCAAAAAGCGTTAAAATATACATGATCTCCGCATGACGAAAATAGAAGAGTACATTCCTATAGTAGGACAGGCGACTATCGACGACCTCCGGCGCATCGGCGCGAAGCTAAAAGGGAAGGTCGTCCAAAACATCAATTCAACCTCGGTAGGCGGAGGCGTGGCCGAGATACTTAACCGCCTGGTTCCGCTTTTGAAAGAATTGGAAGTCGACGCGCGCTGGGATGTCATCAAAGGCGGGACCCAGTTTTTCGAGGTGACGAAGAAGTTTCACAACGCCCTTCACGGCAAGGAACAAGGCATAGTTCAACAGGATTTTGATGTTTTTATGGAAACGAGCCAGAAAAATATCGAAGAGATGGATACCTACGGCGACATCGTTTATGTCCATGATCCGCAGCCGATAGCCCTGATCGACAAGAAAAAGGATAATAAATGGATCTGGCGCTGCCATATAGATATCTCAAACCCTGACAGCGAGGTCTGGGGTTTCCTTAGGAACTTTATGATAAGATATGACGCGGCCGTATTTTCCTCGCCCAGTTTTTCGCGGGAGATGCCGAACAGGCAATTTTTGATATCGCCGTCCATAGATCCATTGAGCGACAAGAATAAGGATCTGCCGCAGGACGTGATAGACGCGGTTTTGGCCAAATACGGCATAATCACGGATAAGCCCATCATAACCCAGATATCCAGGTTCGACAGGCTGAAGGATCCCCTGGGCGTTATAAGCGCTTACAAGAAAGTCAAACAGTATGTGGATTGCCAGCTTATCCTGGCCGGGGGAGGCGCTCACGACGATCCCGAAGGGCTGGAGGTCCTGGAAGAGGTCCGAGAAAAGGCAAAAAACGATGCGGATATCCACGTCTTGCTGCTGCCGCAGGATGATATAGCTGTGAACGCCCTTCAGCGCGCTTCGGCGGTAATAGTGCAAAAATCCCTCAAAGAGGGCTTTGGTTTAACGGTGGCGGAGGCCCTGTGGAAGGCGAAGCCGGTCGTCGCGTCAAGCGTCGGAGGGATCCCCCTGCAGATAGCGCATAAATATTCGGGGCTCCTGTGCCACTCCGTAGAAGGAGCCGCGTTTTTTATAAAACAGGTGTTGAACAGCCCCGGATACGCTAAAAAACTCGGAGAGAACGGCCGGGAGCATATAATGAACAATTTCCTGATAACGCGGCATCTGAGGGATTACATACTTTTGTTCCTTTCGCTATATTATCAGGACGATACCATTTATCTGTAACGGACGATAGCCCTTAAAGCCCTTAGCAAGGAGAGACCATGCCCGAGAGGATTATAACCTTCTTCCAAAAGATAAAATTTACGGACATCGCCGATATCGGAATAATCGCGGTATTTATTTATCTCGTTTTAGTCTGGTTCAAAAAGGCAAAGGCAAGATTCATATTCATCGGTATGATAATGATGGGGACCATATATGCGCTGGCGCGTTTATTTGGGTTATATCTTACCACGATGGCCCTTCAGGCGTTTTTCGCGGTCGCCTTTATCATGATAGCCATAATCTTTCAGGATGACCTTCGCCATTTTTTTGAAAGGATAGCCATTTTTGGCGTCAAACGCCGCCATCGGGCCTCAAGGCCTTTATCGCAGGATATCGAGATTTTAAGCAGCGCCCTGGCAAATCTCTCCCGTAAAAAAATAGGGGCCTTGATCGTCATAAGGGGAAACGATCCCCTCGATCGGCACCTGGAGGCGGGGGTTATCCTGGATGCCGTAATAAGCCAGGTTCTCCTGGAGAGCGTTTTCGACAGGCATGTGCCGAGCCACGATGGCGCGGTAATCATAGATTCCGGGCGCATGACAAAATTGGGGTGCCACCTGCCACTTTCCACGAACATCAAAGAGGTCGGACGGCTGGGAACGCGCCACGCCGCGGCACTGGGTATAACTGAGCACACGGACGCCCTCTCTCTTGTGGTTTCGGAAGAGGAGGGTAGTATCTCGGTGGCGGAAGATGGCAGGATAAAGCACTTAAAGGACATAGCCCACCTTAATAATACGCTGCAGGATTTCTATCGCAAAAAATTTCCGGAGAAAAAAACCGTAGGTATGAAACGTTTTTTGACGGAGCACTATCCGGAGAAGATAGCCGCTATTTTGATAGCCTGCGGCCTGTGGATATCGTTTGGACACCGCACAGAAAATGTGAGACGCGACTTTGTCGTCCCCATCGAGTACCGCAACCTGGCCGCGAACAGGATAATCAAAGAACCGAAGACAAAAGAGGTGACGGTGACATTGAGCGGGACCGAGCAGGAATTCAATCTTTTCAAGCCGCAGGAGTTAAAGATATCTTTGGACATGTCCGGGATAAAAGACGGAGAGAATAAGGTCGCTTTTTCCAAGGACCTGATAAGAAAATCCTCCGGGCTTTCCGTCGTCAACATCGATCCGGGGTGGATCTTTCTAAATTCGTATAAACTGGTCTCTGTAAGCACCCCCCTTGAACTGAAAACAAAGGGGAAGCCCTCGCCAGGGGTCGTGGTGCGTAATATAAGGGTCGAGCCGGAGACGATTTCGGTTATGGCCCCAAGCACATTGCCTGATGATAAAATCGCCATCGGCATGGAACCCGTAGACCTGACGCCTATAACGCAGACAACGACTGTCGTTCCTAAACTTATGATGGCGCCCGAACTGCGGTTTGCCGGAGAGAAGAGCCCTGACGTGAAAGTGATTATTGAGGTCGAAAAGAAGGAAGTGCAGGGTGGATGAGCGCATGAAGGGGTTTGAAAAGATCCGGCAGGTTATAAGAAGGGCGCGGACCATAGCCATTTCCGGACACATCAATCCGGATGGCGACTCGATAGGTTCTCTTCTGGCGCTGGGCCTGGGGCTAAGCAGTCTGGGCAAGAAGGTCTATATGTTGTGCCAGGATACAGTGCCCCGGAACTATAGGTTCCTGCCCGGCGCGAGGCGCATGATCAGGACGACAGACAAAAAAGTCGACCTGGCAATAGCCGTGGACTGCGGGGCCATGGGCCTTCTGGGCAGAAATATACCTGTTTTCAAAAAGGCAAAAACCGTATTTGAGATAGACCATCATGAATTCAGGAGATCCTTCGGCGGCATGCAGTTCATTGACCACAACGCTTCCGCCGTAGGCGAACTCATCTACCTGCTTTTAAAGAAGATGAATATTAAGATAACACAGGATATAGCCGAAAATCTTCTCACCTCCATAATAGTGGAAACGAATCTCTTCAAATTACCGAATGTCCACCAGTTTATCTTCACGGTATGCGCGGACCTTCTTAAGACGGGGGTGAATTTTTCCCAATTGGTAGACAAGGTCTACGGCCCGAAGACAAAAGAGGCCATGATGCTGTCGGCCATATGTCTCTTAAAGGCGAAGTTTTTAAAAAAAGGCAGGATAATCTACTCGACAGTGACCAGGAGGGACCTTGATATGGTAGGCGCCAAGGATTACGATGCCGACGCTATAGCGAACGAGATAAACTCCATGAAAGGCGTTGAGATTGCAGTGCTTTTCAGAGAGAAGAACAAAGACGTTTTAAGGGTGGGTCTGAGGTCCAAGGGCGATATAAATATAGGAAAGATAGCCGAGGAATACATGGGCGGAGGGCATTTCGATATAGCGGGTTGCTATATCCCGAACAATAAAAAATCGATCAACCGGATCCTCTCTTCCGTAGGAGCCCTGCTTGATTGACCCAGGAGCGCCTAAAAGAATAATGAAACCCAAATGTATCGTCCTCCCTCTCCTTTTGGTCTTCATGGCCGCTTCGGCGCCCTCGCGGGCCGAAGAGACGCTTGAGTGGCGGGATTGCGTGGGCGAGGCGAAACGCCGGCATCCCGACCTCATCTCCGCTTTAGAAAAGGTGAACCAGGCCAAGGCGGAAAAAGAGGCGGCCAGGAGCGCCGTCATGCCGGAGATATCGGGAGGCGCGAGCGCGGTCAGATCCAAGACAACGAGCTCAGGGAGCACCGGGACATCTTCGAGCGCCTCCTCCAGAAAAAATCCGTCGACGTCCTATGATTACAGCGTAACAGGACAGCAGCTTCTCTTCGACGCCTTCAAGACCTCGTTTGACCTATCCTCCGCCGAACGCGGCATAGAGTCTACGCGATATAATTACGACGTGACCTCCTCCAATATAAGATTGCGGTTAAGGACGGCCTTCGCCAATCTTTTAAGCGCTGAGGAGCTTCTCAAAGTCACAGAGTCCATCGAAACACGCCGGAACCAGAACCTTAAGCTTGTAAGATTGCGGTATGAAGGCGGACGCGAACACAAAGGGTCGCTTCTCACGGCGGAGGCCGACCTCGCCCAGGCCGTTTATGATGTGGGCCAGGCCAGGAGGAGTATTTATTACTCGCAAAGGCAGCTTATAAAATAATTGGGCCGCCCGTCATTTTCCGCCATATCGGCGAAGGGCAGCTTGGAGGTTGAAGAAAAATCGCCCGAGATGCCGGATTTCGAGAAATTGGCCGAGGAGGTTCCGCTGCTGCGGCAGCTCATAGCGCAAAAGGAGGCCGCCAGGTTCGGGCTTCATGCGGCTTACGCGGATTTCTTCCCTCAAGTGTATGTCAATGGAAACCTGGGAAACAGCAATACAGACGCCTTTCCCGCCAGGAACTACTGGTCTGCGGGGCTTAGCATGTCGCTTCCTATTTTTGACGGAGGAAGCAGGTTCGCCGCCCTTTCCAGGGCCAAGGCGGTGCTGGGCCAGGCGATCGGCGATGAGAGGTCGGGCCGGGACGAGGTCATACTGATATTGGCCGATACATGGATAAATCTTAAGAATGCGGCCGAGAATGTGGCGGTGCGCCGAAAATTTTTGGAAGCGACGGAAGAAAGGGCCAAGATAGCCAAGACGGAGTACGCTATAGGCCTCATGTCTTTCGATAATTGGATAATCATAGAAAACGACCTGGTTTCGGCAAAAAAGAACTACGTAAGCGCCGAGGCAGGCGCATTGATCGCGGAAGCCGCCTGGATACAGGCAAGGGGAGGTACCTTAGATTATGATAAAGATTAAGGGTTGGAAGTTCTGTCTTATTTTTTTAGCGGTCCTTGCGGTGGCTGTATTTTTGTTGAAAGCAAGGAATAAGCCGTCCGGCGAGTTTACGCGCGAGATAAAACCCGTCATGGGCACTATTAAGAATGTGGTAACTTCCACCGCCACGGTCCAGCCGCAGAACAGGCTTGAGATAAAGCCACCCATCAACGGCCGCGTCGATAAGATCGCGGTCAAAGAAGGAGAGATAGTAAAGGCAGGCCAGATACTGGCATGGATGAGTTCCACCGAGAGGGCCGCCCTTTTGGACGCGGCGAGGGCCAGCGGCCCGGAAGAGGTAAAATATTGGGAGGAGGCGTATAAGCCGACCCCTTTGATATCGCCCATAGACGGCGAGGTCATAGTGAGCACCGTTGAGTCGGGCCAGACCGTTACGTCATCCGAGGCGGTGGTCGTCCTGTCGGACCATCTTATCGTTCAGGCACAGGTCGATGAGACCGATATAGGGGGCCTCCGGGCGGGACAGGAGGCCATGATCGGCCTCGATGCCTATCCGAAGATAAAGGTAACGGGCAGGGTGAACCATATCTATTATGAATCCACTGTAGTAAATAACGTCACCGTCTATTATGTCGATATCCTGCCAGATAGCGTGCCGGAGGTATTCCGTTCGGGTATGTCCGCCACGGTCGATATCATAGAAAAGACAAAAAAAGACGCTTTGCTTGTGCCGCTTGAGGCGGTCAAAAGAAACGCTGAAGGTGTTCCTTACGTCCTTTTAAGCCAGGGTAACGGCAGGCCGCCTTTAGAGCGGAAAATCGATACAGGTATTTCGGACGAGAAGAACGTGGAGGTCGTATCCGGGCTGTCGGAAAGGGATACGATTTTGATTAAAAGCCAGAAGTATACATTGTCGGCCGCATCTAACGCCGGGACCAATCCTCTTCTGCCTTCCAGGAGGAGGGGCGGCAGATAAACGATATATGATAGAGCTAAAAAATATAGCCAAAACTTATAAAACCGGGAAGGTGGGAGTTGCCGCCCTTAAGGGGGTGTCTTTGACCGTCAACCAGGGGGAGTTTGTAGCTATTATGGGACCTTCCGGTTCGGGCAAATCCACGCTTCTACACCTTTTGGGTTTTTTGGATAGGCCGGATTCGGGCCGCTATTATTTAGGAGGGAAAGAGGTCACTGGCCTGGATGACGACCAGCTGGCCATTTTAAGGAACCACCTGATAGGTTTCGTGTTTCAGCAGTTTCATCTTCTCCCGAGGGTGACTTCTTTGGAGAACGCGGAGCTTCCGCTTATATATGCCGGAAAGCGCCATTTGAGAAAGAAAGCGGTGGAGAAGATTGAAAGCGTCGGCCTCTCCGGCAGGGCCGCGCACAGGCCCAATGAACTTTCCGGAGGCGAGCAGCAACGCGTCGCCATCGCCCGTTCCCTGGTGAACGAGCCGCCTCTCATCCTGGCTGACGAACCGACCGGGAACCTGGATACCAAGAGCCAGAATGAGATAATGGCCATCCTGGAAGGGTTGAACCGTCAGGGCAAGACCATCATCATGGTGACCCATGAAGAAGAAGTGGCGAAATATGCCGGAAGGATCATCAGGATGAGGGACGGAAAGATAGTTTCAGATGAAAAGACGAAGAGCGGGGAAACTCAATCCGCCCCCGCGGGTATCTCTATAGACGCCATACTGTCCGAAGGAAGCGCTAATATAAAACGGGCGGAGGTCGCCGACCATTTCAAGCAGGCCTTCTGGTCTATAATCTCGCATAAGATGCGGTCGCTTCTTTCGATGCTCGGCATACTCATAGGTGTGGCGGCGGTAATAGCCATGCTCGCCCTGGGTGAGGGCGCGAAAGCGTCCATCTCGCAGACATTGGCCTCGCTGGGGTCTAACCTTTTGACGGTAAGGTCCGGCTCGCACAGGTTGCGCGGTGTGGCAATGGAGGCCGGTACGGTAACACGCTTTACTTTTCAGGACGTCGAGGCGATTGCCAAGACCCCTGGTGTAAAAAGGGTTTCCCCTACCGTAAGCGGCAGGGCCCAACTCGTTTACGCGAATCAAAATTGGAACACGCAGGTTCAGGGCGTGGGGGCCTGGTACGGCGAGATGCGCGCGTCCATGCCCACCACAGGCAGGTTCTTCACGGAAGACGAATTGAAGGTCCGCAAGTGCGTGGTCCTTTTGGGGACGACCGTGGCAAAGGAACTCTTCGGGCAGTCAAATCCGGTGGATTCGTCCATCAAGATTAACAGGATAATTTTCCAGGTGATAGGCGTCCTGCCCGCCAAGGGGGCGAGCATGTGGCGCGACCAGGATGACGTCATAATCATGCCGGTAACTACCGCCATGTACCGTGTCCTGGGAAAAGAATATGTGGATTCGATAGATGTTGAAGTCGAAGGCCCGTCTCTTATGGATGAAGTTCAAGAGTCGATAAGGCAGACGATAATCAGGCGCCGCCGCCTTAGCGGAGAAGGGGAAGACTCGTTCGAGATACGCAACATGGCGGATATACAGGAGACCCTGACCAAGACCACAGAGACCATGACATGGCTTTTGGGTTCCATAGCGGCCATCTCCCTTTTGGTGGGTGGCATCGGCATAATGAATATAATGCTCGTCTCCGTTACGGAAAGGACAAGGGAGATTGGTCTCAGAAAAGCGATAGGCGCGCACGATTCGGATATCATGTTTCAGTTTTTGATAGAATCCGTGGTGATGACTTTTATCGGAGGTATTGCGGGCGTTCTGTCAGGCGCGGGGATAGCGCTTCTCATGTCCGCCCTCGCGGGATGGACGATAAAGGTGTCTATATTTTCCATTCTTTTGGCTACGACCTTCTCTGTCGTCGTGGGATTGATCTTCGGCCTGTGGCCGGCACGGCAGGCGGCCAGGCTTAACCCGATAGAGGCCCTGCGGTACGAGTAGCGGGCTTAACGATAACGCTGAAAGCGCGTCATCCAGAATTCGCTTGTTTATACAGGCAATCCCGATATAATATACGACTGACCCATATAAAAAGATTTTTGGCGCCGACAGGCGGCAAAGATAACATAATCTTACGTTGTAAATGGATAATACAAGAATTTGGCTGCCCTTAGCATTAAGTTTTTTGGCCGGCATCTTTACGGTGGCCGGCAGCCTCATGACCTTTTTTATAAAGGATCTTAAGAGAAGTCACCTTAATTTCTCTCTGGGGTTATCCGGCGGGGTCATGATATATGTAGCTTTTGTAGAATTGCTGCCCGCGGCCATAAAAACGATAGGCGCCTTAAGAGCGAATGTCGCGTTTTTCGCAGGCATATTTCTTATGATGCTGATAGATTTTATAATTCCGCACGAATACATAGAGGAGAGGATAAGAACGGACACCTATGATAAAAAGCTGATGGCGTCGGGGATATTTACCGCTTTTGGCATAGGGATACATAATTTCCCCGAGGGCCTGGCGGTCTTCATGAGCGCCCTTGTAGATATTAAATTGGGCGTTGCGCTGGCCATCGCCATAGCGCTCCACAATATCCCCGAAGGTATCGCGGTCGCCATGCCCATCTTCTATGCCACCAAAAGCAAAAAAAAGGCGTTCTGGTATTCGTTCCTGGCGGGGTTTTCCGAACCCGCCGGCGCGGTCCTGGCGATACTGGTATTATTGCCTTTTCTTAATCCCGCGGTACTGTCCTTATCGCTCGCTTTTGTAGCCGGGATCATGGTCTTTATAAGTTTTGATGAACTTCTTCCTCTATCGTGTCAGAGCGAAGGTTACCATATATCCATCTCAGGGGTAATAACGGGTATGGCCGTAATGGCCCTGAGCCTTATCCTGCTGTAGAGACAATAAATAAAGGAGGTAGTCAGCATGGGCAAATCGATAAAAGGGACAAAGACGGAGAAGAATCTCCTGGCCTCTTTTGCCGGAGAATCGCAGGCGAGAAACAGGTATACCTATTTCGCTTCAGCGGCGAAGAAGGAAGGGTTTGAACAGATCGCGGCCATATTTCTTGAGACCGCGGAAAACGAAAAGGAACACGCGAAGGTCTTCTTCAAGTACCTCGAAGGAGGGGACACGGAGATAACCGCTTCGTATCCTGCGGGCATGATAAAGGATACAAAGACTAACCTGGCGGAAGCGGCCGCCGGCGAAAATCTGGAATGGACGCTTCTTTATTCGGATTTCGCGAAGACGGCAAAGGACGAAGGGTTTCCGGAGGTGGCGCGGTCTTTCAATGAGATAGCCAAGGTGGAGAAATTCCACGAGTCGAGATACAGAAAGTTGATAAATAATATCTCCAATGGCGAGGTCTTCAGGAAGAAGGCGGCGGTTAAATGGCACTGCTTAAACTGCGGCTATGTCTTTGAGGGTGAGGAGGCGCCGAAAGAGTGTCCCGCGTGCAGGCATCCGCAAAGTTATTACGAGGTCCTGTCCGAAAACTATTAAAACACCTGGATTGGTGATGGATGGGTTGGATGGGTGACAGTCACTTTTTGGGCTTTTTGGGACACCCATTTTTCAATAAAATAACTCGACAGACCCATTTTTTGTGCTACTATATTTAAAATCGTAGCATTTGCGCATTAACGCACGGAGAGATATATGTCGGAATTAGTCAGGTTCGGGATATCCGCGGAAAAAGGGCTCCTGGACAAGTTTGACTGTTTGATGAGGGAGAGGGGGCATACCAACCGTTCGAAGGCCTTCTCCGACCTCGTGCGGCAGGAGCTCGTAAAGAAGGAATGGATTGAGGGCAGAGAGGTGGCCGGCGCCATAATAATGATCTACGATCATCACAAAAGAGAACTGGTAAACAAACTCATGGATATACAGCACGATTTCAATAAGATTATCATGTCGACCCAGCACATACATCTGGACCATGATAACTGTCTTGAGATAATCGCGATAAAAGGGGCCTCGGCGGAGGCCGAAAAACTGGCGGATGCCCTTAAGGGCGTTAAGGGGGTCAAGCATACGACCCTCGGGATGTCCAGTACCGGAAGAGAGATATAATTTTTTTGGTCTTAAGTAGCACGATTATTAAAAACGTATACTTATAAAATAGGAGGCGGGTATGTGGTATAAGTGGCGAGTAGTTGTGGTCATCCTGGCGGCTTTATTGTCGGCGCCGCCTCTATGGGGCGATGATATACAAGATTTAAGGGAGGAGATAAAAGCCCTCAAGGCGCGTGTCGCGGAACTGGAGAAACAGGCAGGCGAGCAGAAATGCAGCCTGCTTGAACAACAGGGAACGGTCAACGAAGTGAAAAGATCTCTCATAGAGGCCGTGCCTTCGGAGAGGTTGATAAAATACGCCCCCGGAGAGGGTCTCGAGATGCCGTGCGGGTTCAAGATACAGGCCGACGCGACTTTTATCATGCAGGGCACGCCCAATGCCAATGATCCGGGAGACAGAAATAAATCCCGTTTCGACGCTTCATGGTCCGCCGATGTCTTCATCGAAAAGACCTTCGATGACTGGGGGCTCGCGCTTCTTCACATGGAGCCCGGTCAGGCGGATACGCTTGAAGGGAAACTCTCGCTCTATAGCAATGTCAATAGAGACGCCAATGATACGGACGCGAATGTTCCCATAACCGAACTGTGGTATGAACATTATCTATTTGACAGACAGTTCACGGTAACGGCAGGCAAGATGGATCCCGCGAACTATCTGGACCAGAACGAATACGCCTTTAACGAATGTACGCAATTTCTCGGGCGCATATTCAGGAACTCTCCCGCCATAGAATGGCCGGACGATAATACGCTTGGCGCGTCAGTGACCATCGCGCCGGGATTTCTGCCGTATCTGGCGTTAAACGGGGCCTATTTTAACGCGAATAACACTTACGAGGACATATTCGACAAGCCTTTTATATCGACCGAACTGACGTTCATGCCCGCCAGGGCGTTCGGATACGACGAGAAGATGTGGAGAGGGAATTACAGGGTATATTGGTGGTACAACGGTCTTGACCACGCCAAACTTATGGCGCAGGGCGAGTCGCCCACCGACGTCGTTAAAGAGAGAAATTGCGGATTCGGCATAAGTTTCGACCAGATGATTACGGATGTCTTCGGCGTATTTTCAAGGCTCGGCTGGCAGAGGCCCGAACTGGCCATGGCCGGGACCAATCCCAATACCGCGCCCGTGGAAGCGATGTGGTCCGGCGGTCTCCAGATGACCGGCAAATACTGGAACAGGGAAGACGACGTATTGGCCTTTGCCGTCGGTCAGGTATTTCCGAGCAAGAAGTATAAAGACGCGGGAAACGGCGGGGTAACCGAAGGGCATTTTGAGGCCTATTACAAACTGCAGGTTACAAAGAACCTCGCGATCAGTCCGGACCTGCAATGGATATGGAACCCCCGCGGGATAAGCGAACCGTATCAGGGGTATGACAATACGATATTTGTATACGGCGTAAGGGGTCATTTGGATTTTTGAAGGGCCCAAAAGAAGAGAGGAGGAGTGTCTATGCATATACCGGACGGGTATTTAGGGCCGGCGACGTGCGGATTATTTTATGTATTAATGGCGCCTGTATGGGCGTTCGCGTCGAAAATGGTTAAAAGGACGCTTAGCGCGAAGCAGGTGCCGCTCCTGGCGATAGGCGCGGCGTTCAGTTTTGTCGTTATGATGTTCAATGTGCCGATACCGGGAGGGACGACCGGACACGCGGTAGGCGGGGTGCTGGTGGCCATACTTCTTGGCCCCTGGGCGGCAAGTATCGCGATTACGGTGGCGCTTGTGGTCCAGGCGCTTCTATTCGGCGACGGAGGTATCACGGCGATAGGCGCAAATTGTTTCAATATGGCGTTCATTATGCCGTTCGCAGGGTATTACATTTACAGGTTGATCAGTTATAATGCCCCCATAGACTCAAATAGAAGGGTGCTCGCCGCCGGGATAGCCGGTTATATCGCCCTTAACCTTGCCGCGGGATTGACCGGCTTTGAATTCGGCATCCAGCCTTTTATGCACAAGACCGCGGGCGGCCAGGCGCTCTATTGTCCATATGGATTGAACGTGGCGGTTCCCGCGATGCTGGGCGAACACCTTCTGGTCTTCGGGTGGGTGGAGGCGATAGTAACCGCGCTTGTCATCAAGTATCTGGGAAAACAGGCGCCGGAACTGCTCGATCCTTCGATGAACGCTCAGGGCGGTCTATCCCGGGCAAGCAAAGCGCGTCGAGGGAGCGGAGAAGGGAGGATGTCATGATGAAGGTTACGACAAGGCTATGGATGGCATTGGCGATATTGAGCCTCCTTTCCCCGATAGGGCTTATATTGCCCGAATATTTCAAGGCGGGCTCCGCCTGGGGTGAATGGGGCGTCGATGAGATGCGCCGGCTTGTGGGTTATATACCTCAAGGCCTCGAAAGATTATGCGGCATCTGGAGCGCGCCGATTCCCGATTACGCGTTCAAGGGCTGGGAGGAAAAAGGCCTGCCGGGTTTGAGTTTTGCGTATATAATATCGGCAATTATCGGGATAGGCCTGACAGCAGGCGCCGTGATAATTATAGGTAAGATGTTGGCCGGGAAAGGTGATCGATGCCAGTAATAAAGCATGATGATTTTGTGGAACGCTCGATCATGGGCGCTCTGCGTTTTCTGAAAGGATCGGTTTTTTCCGATGAATACGCCCATCGAAGAGGCCTTCTGCAATCGATAGACCCGAGGGTAAAGCTATTTACTTTCGCCGTTTTTCTTCTGACGGTGCTTTTTACAAAAAGCGTCCTTGCCGTTTCCTGCCTTTATCTTTTGTGCCTTGCGCTTGCCCGCGCCTCAAAGATCGAACTTGGATTTTTTTTAAAAAGGACATGGATATTCATCCCGCTTTTTTCTCTGTTCATCGCCATACCGGCGGTCTTCGGCGCGTTCACGCCCGGGGACACGATAGCCGGCTTTAAGGCGCTCGGATTCGATATCGTCGTAACCCGGCAGGGCCTGTCAGGCGCGGTTTTATTCGTCGCGCGGGTCCTCACCTCGGTTTCTTTCGCGGTGCTCTTAAGCATCACCACGAGGCATTTTGAGGTCTTGAAGGTCTTAAGCGTATTCAGGATACCGCAGGTCTTTGTCATGATACTGGGCATGTGTTACAGGTATATCTATCTCTTTATAGAGATTATAGAAAACACGTACATGGCGATAAAGAGTCGCGTGGGCCGAAGGATACATTATAAAAAGGGGCAACATATGGCGGCATGGAACATGGCCTCGCTATGGCACAGGTCATATCAAATGAACGAAGCGGTCTACGGCGCGATGCTGTCGAGAGGATATACGGGAGAGGCCGCCGTATTGAATTATTTTAAAACCAAACCCGCGGATTGGGTGTGGCTGTCCTTTTCGATAGCCGTTTCCGCGGCGCTTATATATTATCATGGATAACCCGGTTTTCAGGCTGAAAGATATCGATTACTCTTATCTTGGCAGGTATCCCGCCCTTCGCGAAGTCAGGCTCGATATCCGGAAAGGGGAGAGGGCCGCTATAATAGGCGCGAACGGTTCCGGAAAATCTACCCTGCTGCATATGCTGGGCGGCCTCATATTTCCGGAGAAGGGTGTCATAGAATGGTCGGGAACCAGGCTTGAGGAAGGGTCTTTTAGAGAAGCCGGGTTCAACCATTTATTCAGGAGCAAGGTCGGCCTGGTCTTCCAGAATCCAGATGTGCAGCTATTTTGTCCGACGGTAAAAGAGGAGATAATGTTCGGGCCGCTTAACTTCGGATTTGATAAAAAAGAGATAGCGAAGAGATTCGAGTCGGTCGCGGAACTATTCGGCCTGAAAGAGGTGGCCGACAGGATGCCGCATCAATTGAGCATAGGAGAAAAACGCAAAGTAGCCATGGCGTCCGTATTGATTTCAGGCCCAGACACCCTCCTTCTGGATGAGCCGACGGCAGGGTTGGATCCCAAGACCTCAAGGGATCTCATAGGCCTTTTGAATAAGTATCACGCCGAGGGAAAGACGGTTATAACGGCGACCCACGACATGCATATTGTCGAAGAGATCGCGGACATAGTGCATGTGTTCGGCCGCGATAAAAGGATAATAGAAAGCGCCATTCCGGCCGAGATCATGGCCGACACGAGATTCCTTGCGGAGAATAACCTGATCCATACGCATTCCCATACCCACGCCGGCAAGACTCATGTCCATCCGCATGAACACCTGCGTCACGATAACCAGCGCATATAAAAAGTAGAGAGAAAGTAGAGAGTAAAGAGTAGAGAGAAACGGGGGGATGTCCGTTTTGCGGGCGGGGCTTGATATTTCTTCCCGTTACGGTTATAATTACTTCTAAAAGAAGGGCCATGTTCCTAAGGTGAAAGAACTCCCCAGGCTAAGGAAGACGCTACGGTTCATATGGGCCTTTCTCGCCGTCTATATCTTATGGTCGGTCATTGTCGATGTCACCAACCTTGACCGGAAGATCGATGACGAGGCGCTCATCCCGTGCCTTATGTACCTGCCGCCTTTGGGGTTCATGGGCGTCGGCGTCGCTTTGTTCAAGATGGCGGAGTCGATGGTCTTCATACGTTTCATGAGATGGCTAATAGGCCGTTTTCGAAAAAAAGGAAAGGAACCGTGAAAAACCTGGTCATCCTCGTTCAGTGCACGGACCGCAAGGGGATCGTCGCGAAGGTGTCGGGCTTCATCTTCAAGCGCGGCGGGAATATAACCGCCCTGGACCAGCATTCGACGAATCCCGGGGGCGGCCATTTTTTCATGCGTGTCGAGTTCAGTATCAGCGGAGCGGGAGATGTCAAAAAGGATCTGGCGGCGGAGTTTAAACCTGTCGCGTCCGCGTTCAGGGCCAAATGGGGTATTTATGATAAATCCGATAAACCGCGCATGGGCGTACTGGTTTCCAGGCCGGACCATTGTCTGGCGGACCTTTTATATCTCGTGAGGGCCGGCGAGCTTAATGTGAAGATCCCTTTTGTTTTGAGTAATCACGACCCTCATCGCGGGCTCGTTGAAAGTTACGGCATACCTTTCTTTTTTCTAAAGGCGACGAAAGCCGACAGGAAAGAGGCGGCCCTTTTGGCGCGAGCCGCTTTTTCCACCGATTTTCTGGTCCTGGCGAGATACATGCTCGTCCTGTCTAAAGGATTCCTGAAGGGTTACGGCAGGGATATAATAAATATCCATCACGGGTTTCTTCCTTCATTTAAAGGAGCCAGACCCTACGAGAGGGCCTTCAAGGAAGGCGTCAAGGTCATAGGCGCGACGGCGCATTTCGTGACCGAGCGCCTTGACGAAGGGCCCATCATAAACCAGGCGGTGGAGCGCGTCTCTCACGAGGACGATGTGGCCGCCCTGGTAAGAAAGGGGAGGAATCTCGAAAAGAGGGCGTTGTCGGAAGCGGTCGCCGCTTATGTAGATTACAGGATAATAAAGTATGAAAATAAAACAGTGGTTTTTTAAAGAAACACCGCCTGGGGGAAGAGAGGCAGAGGAAGTGAATTTCAGCGACTTAAAGGGCGAGGTAAAAAAAATAAGTTTCGATGCGGTCAGGGCCGATAAAAAGGACTACTTTGAAGCGGTGGTGGCGAAGGGAAAATTGTCCGCTCTTCTCGAGGTGCTCGATAAGGCCTTTGGCCCTCCGGCCTGGCCGTCTAAAAAAGGGCTGTCCGGAGAGATCAAGGCGACCATAGACGATTTCGGCGGCATCGAAAACGGACAGACGCTTTATTATCAGGGCGAGGGCCGCCGTTCGGCCTTTGCCATGTTATGGCCATGGCAAAACGGCGAGCAGATTACGCTTAAACTGGCCAGCGCCCAGGAGCCGTAGAGGGTAGACGGTATGGACTTTCGCAAAGAGGTGGAAAAGATAATAAAAAAGGATCCGCGTTATAAGACCGACGCGTATGAATTCGTAATGCAGGCGCTATGGTTCACGCAGAGCGCCCTTAAGCGCAGTACCCACGTGACCGGAAAAGAGCTTTTGGGGGGTATAAAGGAGTTTGCCCTGGAACAGTACGGCCCCATGGCCAAGGTCGTCTTCGAACATTGGGGGATCAGGGAGACCTGCGACTTCGGGCATATCGTCTTTAATATGGTAGACAATAAACTGATGAGCAAAACCGACGAAGATTCCATAGATGATTTCAAGGATATCTATGATTTCGATAAGGCATTTGATGTTTTTTGAATCGAGCCGTTAGGTGTCCTACGAAGCCGCGTTAGATAAGGCCTGGGAAGACCTCGAAAAGGCAGCCGCCCGCGAAAATTATTCCGTAAAATTATTAGGAGAAACTTACGCGTTGGACATCAATGCGAGGAAGGCTTGTCTTTTGTCAACGGGCCTCGCGCCCAGAGACTGGCTTACCGTAGTACTCCTCCATTATCTTGCGTCTTCCTTAAAAAAGGGTTATTCGTCGAGCGGCGAATGGATATCTTTTAAAGAGATAAAAGGCGGGGATATCTATTATCCGGCTTTTCGCCAGGGGGTCATAAAAGAGATTTTGAAAAAGTACGGCGACGTCCCGGAAAGGCTTATCGTGAATCTCGCACACCTGGGCGCCAAAGAGTCGAAAGAAGGGACAATGGCGGTGGAGTTCAATGCGTTTCCGGATGTACCCGTTAAGGTGATAGTCTGGCGCGGCGACGAAGAGTTTGGCCCCGAGGCGACAATATTGTTTGATAAGAACATAGAAAAGCTTTTCTCCATGGAAGATGTGGCCGTTTTTTCGCGCCTTATCGCGCGCGCTCTTTAGGGATTTATGATAAAGCTTCTGATATTCGATCTAGACGGGACGTTAGTCGACGCCTACAGGGCGATAGAAGAGAGCCTTAAACATACGCTTAAAACAGTCGGATTGCGCCTATCGGTAGAGCCGCATGTCGTGAAGAGTTCCGTAGGCCTTGGGGACAGGCATTTCATAGGCACTTTTGTAAAGGGTAAAGATGCCCAAAAGGCGCTTAATATCTACAGGCGCCATCATAAAAGCTCGCTCCTTAAACATTCCCGTCTCATACGGGGCGTGAAAAAGACCCTGAATGACCTTAAAAAAAGAGGATATAGATTGGCGATCGTCAGCAACAGGCCCCGGGCCTTCAGCCTAATACTTATAAAACATCTCGACCTTAGGCGCTATTTTGATATCATGTTTTGCGCATGGAAGAAGGATGAGCTGAAACCGAGTCCGAAACTCTTGATAAGGGCCATCAGGAAAGCGCGCGTCAAAAGAAGGGAGGCCGTCTATATAGGAGACATGGCGATAGACGTCCTTGCCGGGAAAAACGCGGGAATCCGGACCATCGCCATCCTGGGCGGGTCCTCCTCAAGAGGCGAACTGGAAGCGGCAGGGCCCTCAAAAATAGTTTCCAAGCCACACGCCATCCTGGAACTTTTCCCCGAAATATAATGGATTGAAACCTCTTGCTTACAATTAACGCATATGGTAATATATTAACTCTATAAACTCATATTAAACAAGGGAGAATACAGGCCATCTTAAGAAGGAGGCGGACCCATGAAAGTGCTTTTTAAAAGAATATCGGCGATTATTGCGATTTTTTTAGGGTTTTCGTTTTTGGCGCCTTATGTGTTTCCATTGGACAGGGAAGAAAACCGTAAGAAGGAAATGGAGGAATTACAGCAGCAATTTACATGGTGGCCTACAGATGCCAAACCCGCGCCTGTTAAGGACGAAGCAAAGGGCGGTTACTGGTGGTGGCCCGAGAAGCCCGGTGAGGTGAAGCGCTTATGGGGAAACAGGGGCTGGGTCTACGTGCGCAAGATAATATTTGACTATAGAGAGGAGGAGCTTCCGCCGCCGCAGGATCAGGAGATGCGCCCGTCCCTTCTCATAAGAAAGATAATAAAGAACGTCAAAGTCTACTTTGATTATGACAAGTCGGCCATAAGAGATGATGCCCGCTCCGTTCTTGAGGACGCCGTAAAGGTCCTGGGCAAAAATCCCGAAGCGGATATACTCATAACCGGAAACTGCGATATCCGCGGCACCGAGAAGTATAACCTGAAATTAGGGAAAGAACGCGGCGAGGCGGTGAAACAGTTTATGCTAAGTAAAGGCATATCGGACAAACGCGTGCGCATAGTGAGCCGGGGAAAGCTTGACGCCATCGCCCTCGTGACAGACCTTGTAGGCATGCAGAAGGACCGCAACGCGCAGTTCATGATAGCGGAAGTAGAAGAGGTCATGATCCCTTACACCGGCAGGCTGCCCGAGTCGGCGACCTCTGTGGAAGAGGGCACTTATGTGGAAGAGACTAAGGAGGAATTGACCGGCGAGGTCAAGGTCTCAACTAAAGAATATATCGTCCAGAAGGGCGATTCGCTCTGGAAGATAGCGGAGAGAGAACTCGGAAGCGGTCATCGCGCCAAATACCTGTACGAGTTCAATAAAGACAGGATAAGAGATCCCAATAAATTAAGAATCGGGAAGAAGATTCTCATACCGGTTGAGTAAGATCCTTCGCCAGCTAAAACGCTTCCTTTGGGTCGCGTTTTAACGCTGGCTTAAGGATCGAATTTACTTGGTAAATTCAAGGAGGAGAGTGTGGACGCTAATTTTGTAGAACGCAGGGAGTTTTACAGGTTAGATTATGAGAAGCCGGTTAAATTCGTGGAGGTCTCGGATAGCGGCAAGGCGGGCGTTTTAAAGGCCATCTCAAAGAACATAAGCCAATCCGGCATACTTTTTGTCTCAAGGCACTTTCCAAAGATATCGAGTGTCATCTGGATAAATTTGCCTATAAAGGATCTTGCGATATGCAAGGAGATAGAAGAGAGGGCCATAACCGTAAAGAACGGCATACTCGGCAAGGTGGTCAGGGTCGAGGAGAACGCCCAGAATGCCGGTTATTCTGTCGGCGTCTGTTTTTTGAAAAAAGGGGATAGCGATACGCTATCGATAGCGGCTAACATAGAAAAAGTTCTGGTGTCCGAAAAGTAGGTTTGTAAGCGCCCGCAGAATGAGCGCCCGTAGCTCAATCGGATAGAGTGGCTGGCTTCGAACCAGTAGGTTGGGTGTTCGATTCACCCCGGGCGCGCCAAACTTTGCGAAGCAAAGTTGATCCTGAAGATGCGACTTTATAGGAGCGGCTGAAGGACCTTAGATGACATTCAAAGATTCTCAAATGAGTTGGATATAAATTTAAGGTGCTCCGGTGGCTAAAATGCTCCCCCAAGAGCCGCATTTTTACGCCGCTTCAGTATCAGGTTCGTGCACAAATTTGGCGCCCGCATAGCTCAATTGGTAGAGCAGGACACTCTTAATGTCAAGGTTCCAGGTTCGATTCCTGGTGCGGGTACCATAATACTTATAGTTTCCGACGCCTGTTTTAAGGGGGACGCAGGGAATTGAAACGAGCGAGCGCCGAGCGATTAGCGAGGAAAAGCCCTCCGGGCGTCAGCGAGCGAGGTGAGGCTACGCAGCGAGCACTGCGAGCGTAGTAGCCGATTCCTGGTGCGGGTACCATAATACTTATAGTTTCCGACGCCTGTTTTAAGTGATCGCAGCGTTTGTGATTGCAGTGTGATTGTGTGATTGTACCGTTTGGGAAATTAAGATGCAACCTGTCCCTCTACACAATATTAAACGTGTCCCCTATAAGATAGGGGACAGCTTTAATCTTAGGCATAGGGACACTTGGCCGATGGAAATTCCAAACGGTACAAGTTTAGTTGCGGAGTTATTCACTGGCGAGGGTGGCGGAATTGGCATACGCGCTAGCCTTAGGAGCTAGTGGAGTTTACTCCTTGGGGGTTCAACTCCCCCCTCTCGCACCATCCCGCTGAAAGCGGGATGGTCCTGAACAAGCCATGACTCGCGACTTTATAGGAGCGAGTCAGGCGCAGCGAAGGACCTTAAGCCGAATTGGGTATAGATTTAAGGTGCTTCGGCAGCTAAAATGCTCACTAACCGGTCGCATTTTTTAACGCTGCCTCAGCATCGCATTCGCTTCGCAAATGCGGAAGTAGCTCAGCCCGGTAGAGCTCCACGTTGCCAACGTGGCTGTCGCGGGTTCAAATCCCGTCTTCCGCTCCAACTTTGCGAAGCAAAGTTGATCCTGAAGCGGCGCTAAGAAGTCCGAGCGATTAGCGAGGACTTTAGCCGCTGAAGGACCTTTAAAGCTTTTTTGCGAAGCAAAGTTGATCCTGAAGCGGCGCTAAGAAGTCCGAGCGATTAGCGA
>CAZPYQ010000001.1:31795-44404 GCA_964590585.1 uncultured Planctomycetia bacterium
GGACTTTAGCCGCTGAAGAACCTTAGGCGTTGTGATAAGGGGATATCCCGCACCACGGCTAGGCTGTGTATGTCATTTTTTAAGGACCGTAATTTTACCTCATAAAATTTGAAAGGAGTAATGAAGGCATGAAGATAATGGACTTTTTGGACAAAAAGGCCATCACCGTTAATCTGAAGGCCGTCGACAAGGATGGCGTTTTGCGGGAGTTGGTAGACCTTTTGGCCAAGGCGGGCGCAATCAAAAACAGGGAAGACATGGTTAAGACGCTTCTGGCCAGGGAGGCCCTTGGCTCTACCGGCATAGGCCAGGGGATAGGCATACCTCACGGCAAATCCCAGAATATCAAGGACCTGGTCGCCGCCTTAGGCATGTCGCCCAAAGGCGTCAACTTCGATTCGCTTGACGGAGAGCCGGTCTACATATTTTTTCTTTTGATATCTCCGGAGGAATCGGCCGGACCGCACCTTAAGGCGCTGGCGAGGATATCCAGGATGCTCAAGGACAAATATTTCAGGGAACGGCTTAAGAAGGCCAAGGACGAAAAAGAGGTTATCGATATAATACATGAAGAAGATTTGAAGAAATACTGATGAGGATAAGTAAGGCTTTAAAATGGCTTTATCCCGGAATGGGAGTCAAGAGATGGACCCTTCTCACCGTCTTCGGAATCATAATGATATCGATGGGTTTCGTAATGGTCATCTCTGAACAGAGCCCCGCGAACAAGACATTCGCCGGTATAATAATCATTACAGGCATCCTGGGCGTCATAACGGGAGTTAAGAGGATAATAAGATCCTTTGTCAATATCCTTATGCCGCAGGCGCAGAAAGGCGAACTCGTAGACGAGATATATAAAAAGAAGATTTTGGAAAAAGGGTTCCGCATAGTTACCGTGGGCGGAGGGACGGGTTTATCGACGCTTTTGCACGGCCTGAAAGAATATACCTCCAACCTGACGGCGGTAGTCACCGTTGCCGATGACGGCGGCTCTTCAGGGCGCCTGAGGCAGGATTTTGACGTCCTTCCTCCGGGCGATATAAGGAATTGCCTGGTGGCCCTGGCCGATGAAGAACATCTTATGGGCAGGCTCTTCCAGTTCAGGTTTCAGGGAGGCAGCGAGCTCTCCGGACACAGCTTTGGAAACCTTTTCATAACCGCCATGACAAAGGTAACCGGAGATTTCGATGAGGCGATAAAAGAATCAAGCAAGGTATTGGCGATAAGGGGCAGCGTTATCCCGTCGACTTTAGAGAAAGTAACATTGGTGGCAAGCCATGAAGACGGTTCCGAGACCGTCGGCGAAAGCAAGCTTCCGGAGTCCGGGAGTCCTGTCAAGAAGATACACCTAAAACCCGTTAACTGCAGATCGACCAACGGTGCGATAGAGGCTATAGCGAAAGCGGACGCGATAATACTCGGTCCGGGCAGCCTGTATACAAGCATAATGCCGAATCTATTGGTAGGCCGGATATACCAGGAGATAATCGCCTCGAAGGCGATAAAGATATATATATGCAATGTCATGACGCAAAAAGGGGAGACCGAGGATTACGCCGCGAGCGACCACTTGAAGGCCATCATAGACCATACCTCTCCCGGCATCGTAGATTATTGCGTAGTGAACACCTCAAAGGTTCCCGTTACCATGTATGAAAAATACAAGGACCAGAACGCATATCCGGTGGTGCCGGATACGGACAATATAAAGAAGATGAAGTGTAAGGTCGTAGAGGCCCATCTCGTGAGCGCGCAAGATTTTGTACGGCACGATTCCGATAAACTTGCGAAGATAATAATGGATCTTGTTTCGAGCCTGAAGAAGGGCAAATAGGCGCTATAGCGATTATGAAAGTGGAAAAATTAATAACCATTAAAAACAAACTCGGCCTTCACGCAAGGCCCGCCGCGCTTTTCGTGCAGATAGCAAATAGATTTGATTCCGATATATCCGTGTCCAAGGGAAAGCAGAAGGTGAACGGTAAATCTATCATGGGTATCATGATGCTCGCTGCCGGAAAGGGGGCGCGCATAGCGATATCGGCGGAAGGCCCTGATGCGGAAGATGCCGTGAGGGAGCTGGAGAAGCTGCTCGTCAGGGATACGGAAGACGCGAATATGCTGTAATCCGTTTGCAGGGCTTCACAAAATCCGTTTAAATAGAGCGGGGTATTGATGAAAGAGAAAGAGGTAATACTAAAAGGCATACCGGCGGCGCCGGGCGTTATTTCAGGTAAGGCCTTCATCGTGGGAAGCGAACAATTCGTCATATCGAAGGCTCGTATCAAGAATGACGATGTCGCCTTCGAGATAAAGCGCTTCAAAAACGCCCTCGCCAAGACCAAAGCGGAGATATTGGATATAAAAAATAAGATGAGGGAAGAGATAGCGCAGATATTCAGCGCGCATATACTCGTCCTGGAAGACAGCATGCTTATAGACGAGGTCATATCCAAATTGAGGAAGGACAAGATCTCGGTCGAATACGTATTCCAGGATGTCCTGAAAAAATATATAAAGATATTCGAGGATATGGAAGACGAATATTTCAAGGACAGGATAAGCGACATAAACGACGTCGGCAAAAGGATTTTGAAAAATCTCCTGGGAACGAAGGAGAGGAGTTTAAGCGGCATAAACGAAAAGGTCATAGCCGTTGCCTACGACCTCTCGCCTTCGGACACGGCGACCATGCACAAGAAAAACATCATAGGTTTCGCCACGGATATAGGCGGCAGGACGTCGCATACCGCCATAATGGCGAAATCGCTGGAGATACCGGCTGTCGTGGGCCTGGAGACTGTCACCGATATTGTCAGGGAAGGCGACGAAGTTATCATAGACGGGACGCGCGGCATCGTCATCGTAAATCCCGCCGCGAAGACACTGAAGAAGTACGAAATCGAGAAAAAGCGCCTCGCCGTCCTGGCGCGGTTCCTCGAGGAACTGCGCGACAAGCCGTGCGCGACGCTCGACGGCAAAGAGGTGGGCTTGAGCGCGAACATAGAGTTGCCGGAAGACGTCCCGTCGGTAATAGCCCATGGCGCCAAGGGGATAGGGCTCTACAGGACAGAGTTCATATATATGAAGCGGAAGGACCTCCCCAGCGAAGAGGAACAGTTCAAGGCCTACTCCACAGTGGCCAAAAAAATGAAAACCGCCCCCGTTGTCATAAGAACGCTTGATCTCGGCGGCGATAAGTTCCTTTCACAACTCGATGTCCCGCAGGAGATGAATCCGTTCATGGGATGGCGGGCGATAAGATTTTGTCTGGCCAGGCCGGACATATTCAAAGTCCAGCTTCGCGCTATCTTAAGGGCCTCGGCATACGGAAAGTTCAAGCTCATGTATCCCATGATCTCGGGCGTGCAGGAGATAAAGGCGGCCAATGAGATACTGGATGAGGTAAAGAGATCCCTCAGAGAAAAATCTATCGCCTTTGACGAGGATCTGGAAGTGGGCGCCATGATAGAGGTGCCGTCCGCGGCGCTCACAAGCGATGTCCTGGCCCGTGAAGTGGATTTCTTTTCTATCGGCACGAATGACCTGATACAATACGTAGTAGCGGCCGACAGGGTGAATGAAAAGATCGCCTATCTTTATGAGCCCACCCATCCGGGGGTCTTACGTCTCATAAAGAGCATAATAGATAACGGCCACGATGCAGGCATCTGGGTGGGTATGTGCGGTGAGATGGCCGGCGACCCCTTGATGACGCTTGTCCTTTTGGGCATGGGGCTTGACGGGTTCAGCGTGTCTCCCATAGCGGTCTCGGAGATCAAGAAGATAGTCAGGTCTGTAACGATGGATCAGGCGAAGGAGGTAGCCCGGAAGGCGCTTACCTTCACTACCGGAGAAGAGGTGGAGGAATTCTGTGGGGAAACGCTTAAAGGTATTGTCCC
The DNA here is from genome assembly GCA_964590585.1 of uncultured Planctomycetia bacterium. Classification (GTDB taxonomy): domain Bacteria; phylum Omnitrophota; class Gorgyraeia; order 2-01-FULL-45-10; family JAHFGN01; genus CAZPYQ01. The sequence goes on from CAZPYQ010000001.1 coordinate 35,701, forward strand.
GGATTTAATTTTTAAGGAGGCATTGGAATAGATATGGTCAACCTGGATGACAGAAAAAAGATAAAGGAAATAGATAAATCGGATATGCTGAAACTTTTGACCGATTTCCCGCAGCAATGTAAAAGAGCGAAAGATATAGGAGAGGCCTTTAATATCGACAAAGGGTATTTTTCTAACCTTTCACAGATACTTTTCACCGGCCTGGGAGGGTCTGCCATAGGCGCCGACCTCATACGGTCGTATCTCGCCGGTGAGATAAAGGTCCCTATATTTGTAAACCGGAATTACACGCTGCCAAATTTCGTATCCAAGGGGACTTTGGTGGTGGCGTCAAGTTATTCAGGCAATACAGAAGAAACGATAAGCGCCTACAAAGACGCCAGGAAGAGGGGGAGCCGTATGATAGCCATAACGAGCGGAGGCAGGATCGCCGATATGGCCAGGGCGGACGGCATACCGCTGGTCACGATACCGGACGGACTTCCGCCGAGGTGCGCCCTGGGCTATTCTTTCTTCCCCAGCCTCGTCCTAATGTCGAAATCGGGCCTTGTCCCGGATAAGTCAAAGGACATAAGCGATGCAATAAAACTTATCGAAGGGCTTAAGGGTAATTCGATAGGGCCGGATGTCGCGAAGAAAGATAATCCGGCGAAGATCCTGGCGGAAAAACTATGCGGAAAGTACCCCATAATATACGGCGGACAGGATCATATAGATTCGGTGGTGATAAGGTGGAGGGGACAGCTCGCGGAAAACTCCAAGACCATCTCTTCCACGCACGTATTGCCCGAGATGAACCACAACGAAATAGTAGGTTGGGAGAATCCCAAAAAGTTATTCAAAGGCTTTATAGTGGTATTATTGAGGGACTCCAGCGATCATCCCAGGATCAAGAAGAGGATGGATATCACGAAATCCCTGATAGAAAAAGAGGGCGTTCCGGTCATGGAGGCGGAGTCTACAGGCGCCTCATTGCTCGAGAGAATATTTTCGCTCATCTATATGGGTGATTTCGTTTCGTTTTATCTGGCCGTTTTAAACGGCATCGATCCCACCCCGGTGGAAAGGATAGCGTATCTAAAAGGCCAACTCGCCAAGGAATAATCCTATATGAAAGTGCTTATTTTGGCGGCGGGCTACGCCGTGCGGCTTAAGTCCCTGGCGTCGGATACGCCCAAGCCCCTTTTAAAAATAGGCAAAAAGCCGATAATAGACATGATACTGGACAAGATAGATGCCCTTAAGGATAAGGTAGAGGGCGTCCATGTAATAACGAACGAAAAGTTCTTTGAAAAATTCGCGGATTGGTTCAAGGCCGCCGAAAGGCCGTTTGAGATCGTGCTCATGAATGACGGCTCATGCTCAAACGAGACGAGACTGGGCGCTATAAGAGACATGGAGATGGCGATAGTGGACGGCAAGATAGAGAGCGACCTTCTCGTCGTAGCCGGAGATAACCTCTTCGAATTCAGATTGGATGATTTTTTGGACTTCGCAAAGGCCAGGTCGGGAAAAATCGTCGTGGCCTTCCACGATATCGCCAGCCTCGAGTCGGCAAAGAGGTTCGGCGTGGCGAAACTGGATGATAAGTTCAGGGTGGTGGATTTCGAGGAAAAACCCCAGAAGCCCAGGGCCACCCTCATATCCACAGGCATATATTATTTTCCAAAAGATAAACTGGGCCTTATCAGCGAATATACGAAGGCCACCTCTAAATCGGACGCCCCGGGAAATTATATAAAATGGCTTTCCGAAAAAGGGGAGGTTTATGGTTTTGTCTTTAAAGAAGACTGGTATGATATAGGAGATATCCATTCCTATGAAGAGGCGGATAACAGGTATAAAAAAATGGAGGGTAACGATAGATGACAAGAAATAAGTATCTCTTTACGTCTGAAAGCGTGACGGAAGGTCATCCCGACAAGGTGTGCGACCAGGTTTCCGACTCTGTTTTGGACGAGGTGTTAAAGCAGGACCCCGCAGGCAGGGTTGCGTGCGAGACATACGTTACGATGGGGTTAATCATAATAGGCGGAGAGATAACGACCACCGCCTATGTCGATATACATAAACTGACAAGGGGCCTCCTAAAGGATATAGGTTACAGTAATCCAAAATACGGCTTTGATTACCATACCTGTGCCATATTAAACGCCATCCATACACAATCTCCGGATATATCAAGGGGCGTCGATCAGGGGGGCGCGGGCGATCAGGGCATGATGATGGGATATGCCTGCAACGAGACCAAGGAGCTTATGCCGCTTCCTATAATGCTTTCCCACAAGCTGTGCTTGAGGCTCGCGGAAACGCGCAAGAAGGGCATATTGAAATATCTGGGACCTGACGGCAAATCGCAGGTCACGGTGGAATATCACGACGGTAAGCCTTCAAGGGTAACATCCGTGGTGCTTGCGTCACAGCATACGGAAGAGGCGCTTGACAAGAAAAAGGATATGATGTCTGACGCGGCAAGGAGAGAGATAATAGAGAAGGTGGCGAAACCGGTTTTAAAGGATTATATCGATAAAGATACAAAATACTATATCAACCAGACGGGCAAGTTCCTTGTCGGCGGGCCGCAGTCCGATACCGGGATGACCGGCAGGAAGATAATAGTGGATACATACGGCGGTTCCGTGGCTCACGGGGGCGGCGCCTTCTCGGGCAAGGACCCGACCAAGGTCGACCGCTCGGCGGCCTACATGGGGCGCTATATCTCGAAGAATCTGGTGGCGGCAAAGATAGCCGACAAGCTCATGATCCAGCTCGCTTACGTCATAGGCAAGGCGGAGCCGTTATCGATAATGGTCAATACCTACGGTACGGGGCGCTTGAGAGATGATAAGATAATAAGCATCATAAAGGAGAATTTTGAGCTGACGCCTCACGGTATAATCGCCGGACTCAAACTGCGAGAATCGATGAACAATAGATACAGAAGGACGGCCGCCTACGGCCATTTTGGAAGAAACGAAGAAGGCTTTACATGGGAAGAGACTGACAAGGTGAAGGAGCTGGCAAAATACCTGAAATAACCTTAAGGGACAACCCGTCAGTCGCGAATCTTGCGCTAAATTGGAGACAGAAAAATGAAATATGATATAAGGGATATACGGTTGGCGAAAAAGGGCCATGCGCGCATAGAGTGGGCGAACGAATATATGGGCGTCCTGAAACTTGTGCGCGAGCGGTTCAGAAAGGAGAGGCCGCTCAAAGGGCTAAAGATTTCGTGCTGCCTTCATGTGACTACAGAAACGGCGAATCTCGCCCTTACGCTTAAGGCGGGCGGGGCAGAGGTCGTGGTATGCGCCTCAAACCCGTTATCTACGCAGGACGACGTGGCCGCCTCCATCGTGAAGGATCTGGGGATAGGCGTATTCGCGATAAAAGGGGAGGATTCGAAGACCTACTACTCCCATATAGACAGCGCCCTGGCCCATATGCCTCATATAACCATGGATGACGGGGCGGACCTCGTTTCCACCATACATAAGACAAAAAAGGTCCTCGTGAAGGGTCTCTTGGGCGGGACCGAGGAGACGACCACGGGCGTCATACGTTTGAAGAGCCTCGAGATGAAGGGGCTCCTCATGTATCCCATAATAGCCGTTAACGATGCCGATACGAAACACCTCTTCGACAACAGGTACGGGACGGGGCAATCGACCATAGACGGCATCGTAAGGGCGACGAACAGACTCCTCGCAGGTTCGAATTTCGTCGTATGCGGGTACGGATGGTGCGGCAAAGGGGCTGCGATGAGGGCGAGGGGCATGGGCGCGAACGTCATCGTAGTAGAGGTCGATGCGTTGAAGGCGCTCGAGGCCATCATGGACGGATACAGGGTCATGCCCATAAAGGACGCAGCCAGGATAGGAGATGTCTTTGTCACATTGACAGGCGATATACATGTCTTAAGGCCAGAGCATTTTAGATTAATGAAAGACGGCGCCATCATATGCAACTCCGGGCATTTCGACGTCGAGATAGACATACCTGCCCTGGAAAGGATGTCCAGGAAGAAGAGGCGGATAAAGGAGTATGTCGATGAATATACCCTGCCCGGGGGAAAACGCATAAATCTCCTGGGCGAGGGGAGGCTCATAAATCTCGCCGCGGCCGAGGGCCATCCCGCGAGCGTCATGGACATGAGTTTCGCCAACCAGGCCCTTGCGTGCGAATATATAGCCAAGAGCTACAAAAAATTGAAAAATAAGGTGTATAAGGTTCCGGACGATATAGATAAGCGCATAGCGGAGTTGAAGCTCAAATCCTTAGGCGCCAGCATAGATAAATTGACGCCCGAACAGAAGGCGTACCTTGAGAGCTGGGAGTTGGGGACATAAAAACGAAAAAGGCAATCAGTTTTAACTTAACATTGCTATTAAAGGGAGGATGATATGCCACTAGTACCAATGAGAGCAATATTGCAGGCGAGTTACGATGCCTATAAAAGAAAAGAACCCTTCGCGGCAGGGGCCTATAACGTCAATAATATGGAGCAGATACAGGGGATAATGCTCGCCGCCAATAAGACCCGGAGCCCGGCGATAATACAGGCGAGCCGCGGCGCGCTTAAATATGCCGACATGAATTACCTGAAACACCTGATACTCGCGGCAGTGGAGCTTAATCCCGGAATCCCGATCGCGATGCATCTCGACCACGGAAACAGCCTGGATACGGTGAAGAAGGCGATAGGGCTGGGTTTCACTTCGGTCATGATAGACGGCTCCCTCATGGAAGACGGCAAGACGGCTTCCGATTACGAGTATAACGTGAAGGTGACGAAAGAGGTCGTCGGCTACGCGCACGGTTTCGGCGTGACCGTGGAGGGCGAGCTCGGGACGCTCGGCGGCATAGAAGACGGCGTAGGTTCAGGCAAGATACACCTCACTGACCCAGACCAGGCCGTTGACTTTGTGAAAAAAACGGGCGTTGACGCGCTGGCCGTTGCCATAGGCACGTCTCACGGCGCATATAAATTCAAAGAGGAACCTAAAATAGCGTTCGATATAATAGAGAAGATAAGGAACAATATCCCCGATGTATTTCTGGTGTCGCACGGCTCTTCAAGCGTTCCGCCGGAACTTGTGGATACGATAAATAAATACGGCGGAAACATGAAAAAGACCATGGGCGTGCCGCTCGAGAGCCTTAAAAAGGCGATAAAGCTCGGCATAAACAAGATAAACGTGGATACCGACGGCCGTTTGGCCGTTACGGGCGCCATAAGAAAGTGTTTCGCGGAAAACCCGGATAAGTTCGATCCCAGAGAATATCTCGGCCCCGCGAGGGATGCGCTCGCTAAAGTCATAGAAGAGAGGATGAACGCCTTCGGCACGGCCGGACATGTCAAGGATGTGAAACCGGTGACGCTGGAGGAGATGAAGAGGGTATATCGAAGTAGAGAGTAGAGAGAAAATTCACCCCTCTTTTTTAGGCGCGTTTATTGATGAGGTGGAGCCCGATGAGTGTGAACAAGATATTTCCCGCCCATGCAGCTATGAAAGGCGGCAGAAATCCCGCCTTACCCAGCGCTATGCCGACAGAGATGGCCGCATAGTACAGAAGTCCCAGTATAACGCTTGTCCCCAGGCCCAATATGACCCCCCCGCGGATAGAGCCTATTGCGAAAGGCACACCGAGAAGCATTATAACCAGCGTTATGAATGCGAACGAGACCTTGTAGTAAAGGTCCACCATAAGCGACCTCACTATCCTCGCCGCGGCGCCGCGGAAATTCTGGATGTATCTTTTAAGTTCCCTGTAACTCATGAATTCGGATTTAAGTTCCTTATTGGCGAAGTCGGACGGCTTTTCCTTTATGGGGATTATCCTATTTTCGTAGAAGAGAGGGTCCCCAAGCAGTTTCCCGGCGTTGTCGGTCTTGTAGACTATAACTTTAGAGAAATTCCATCCCTTGGCCGTCCATACGGCCTTCGCGGCCGTCGTCTTGGAGATGAGGTTCTGGGCGCTGTCGTGCTCGTGTATTATTATGTCTTCCAGGATCTCCTTCTCCGTATTGTATGTCCTGGCAAAGATTATCCTGTTTCCGCTTCCGTATACGGCTATATTGTCCAAAACCTTCGCCTGTTTCGGCTTCTTCACCATCTCGAGCTCATCGCGCCTGATCAGATTTGACACCTTTGAGCTTATGGGTATTACCCTGTCGTTTACCACAAATACGACGCCGCTTATGACGAGCCCTGTTACCATGAGCGGCAGGATTATCCTCCACAGGCTTAATCCCCCCGCCTTCATAGCGATTATTTCGTTATGTTTATTCATGTTGCTTAAGAGGTATATCGTAGAGAGGAGCGCTGCCATGGGCGCAACCTGGATGAATATCGTGGGAGAGTAGTAGATATAGAACGCCGCAAGCGAACTTGCGGGGATCTTGTATTTCACTATATCGTCTATGAAAGAGAATATATCTATGATAACAGCCATTACCGTGAAGATGAAGATGCACCATAAAAACGGCATGGCGAACCCCTTGAATACGTATCTGTCTATTATCTTCATTATGTGCCTCTTGCCAGGGTTAGCGCGATTACTTTTTTTGCGCCGGCTTCCGCCAGGACGCGGGCGCATTCATTAAGGGTCGAACCGGTGGTCAGCACATCGTCTACCAGAAGGACATTCCTTCCGTTCAGATTTACGCCTTCTCTCATGCCGAAGGCGTCTTTAATGTTGGTGAGGCGCGACTCTCTCCTCATCTCGCTCTGCGGCGGGGTAGATCTCGTCTTTATCAAAGCATCAAGAAGCGGCAGGGCGAACGTTTCCGAAATCTCCGCCGCCAGGAGGCGCGACTGGTTATATTCCCTTTCCTTTAACCTTTTTGCGCTTAAAGGGACAGCCGTTACTGCATTCACGCCTTCCAGGATCTCCGCGTTATCTTTTATGAAATCTATAATAAATCCGGATAAGAGCCTGGAGAGCTGCGATCTGCCTCTATATTTGAATTGATGCACACATTCCTTTAAGGGGCCCTCGTAAAGGCACGCGGAGTAGGCCCGTTCGAAATGGTAGCGTGTCTTACGGCATTCATGGCACAAGGCGCCAACACCCCCGACAGCCCGGCCGCATTTAACGCACCACGGTTTCGGGTTAGTTTTTATGTCACCGACGCATCTTTTGCAAAGATACGCCTCTTTCGTATGGTCCAGGGGCGCCTTGCAGGCCAGGCATTGAGGCGGATATACGAGATCAAGCAGGTCCTTCGTTATCTTTCCGAAAACGGTCATTAATTTTTCGCTCATGGCGTATATCATAACATGCGTTCATATCACTGTCAATGCGTAGAAAAGAAACGCAGAATTGGATAGGCGATTAAGTAATTCTTGCGCAAATTGAAGAAACGCTCGTAGACAAAGTCGAATCGCTTAATTGCTGCATGAGAATTTTCCAATGGTTTTCCGCTCTTGACAATAAGACGGAAGTGACCTATTCTATATGAACCTATGGAAAAGAAGATTACTTTATGTAAAGGCAAAAGAGGGATGACTCACTATGGGCATCCATGGATCTACAGGAGTCAGATAGGGAGCGTTTCCGAGGAGAGTCCCGGGGATATATACGCCGTCCATTCGGCAAGCGGCTTTCTTTTGGGCAAGGGGTATTATAATCCCAGGTCCGAGATAACTGTGAGGCTTTTTACATATAAGGATGAAGTGATCGATGAGGCGTTTTTCGAAAGCAGGATAAAAAAGGCCCTTCAGTTTAGAAATAAATATGTGAAGGATACAAACGCCTACAGGGTTGTATCCAGCGAGGCTGACGGCCTGCCCGGTCTCATAGTGGATAAATATGCGGATCATCTGGTTTTTCAGATTCTTACGCTTGGGATGGAAAAACGGAAGGAGACGGTCGTTGCCGCGCTCAAAAAGGCCCTGAATCCTGCGTTCATTTATGAAAAGAGCGATGCGCCGTCTCGGAAGCTCGAAGGGATGAATGAGGTCAAGAGGTGGTGGGAAGAGGAAGGGAAGGCCGAGGTCGAAATATTCGAAGGCAAGCTTAAATTTATAGTCGATATAAGCGGTGGGCATAAGACAGGCTTCTATCTGGACCAGAGAGACTCAAGAAGAGCCATAAAAGATTTTGTTAAGGACAAAAAGGTATTGGACTGCTTTTCGTACACAGGCGGATTTTCCGTATATTCTTCCTTTTATGGCGCAAAGGAAGTACTTGGCATAGATATACACAAGGCTTCGGTGGAACTGGCAAATAGGAACGCGAAGTTAAACGGCCTGTCGGAAGAGAAGATAAGATTTAAAACCGGCAACATATTTAATGAGTTAAAACGGTTTGATGCCAAGAGAGAAAGGTTTGACGTCATCATATTGGACCCCCCGTCGTTTGTAAAGAGTAAAAACGCGCTTGAAGGCGCATTAACCGGATATAAAGAGATAAATTTGCGGGCCTTCAAGATTCTCGATGAGGGCGGAATCCTGGCCACATTTTCATGCTCCGGACATATTGAAGAGGAGTTATTCTTGCAGGTTATCTTGGATGCCGCGTTTGACGCGAAAAGGGGCGTTAAGATATTGAACCGGTGCTCCCAGCCATTAGACCATCCTGTCGACCCGTTTATTCCTCAAACCTTGTATCTAAAAGGGTTGGTATTGGAAGCATCTTAGAGAGGGACAGCCTTCCGATGACCGCAAGGCCTGACCCCCGATGGGCGCAAGGCCTGACC
>CAZPYQ010000002.1:0-38743 GCA_964590585.1 uncultured Planctomycetia bacterium
CCTTGATTATATCCTGGGCCTGTTTCTTGGTGCCCACAAAGAGGATGTATCCGCCGGAGCGCGCCGTCTCCCTTAAGAAATCAGTCGCCCTGGTTATGGCGAGTGCCGTCTTCTCGAGATCTATGATGTAGATGCCGTTCTTCTCGCCGAATATGAAATGCTTCATCTTTGGGTTCCAGCGCTTGGTCTGATGGCCAAAATGGACCCCCGCCTCCAAAAGCTGTTTGACTAATGTCGATTCTACCATCTCTTCCAATTACCTCCTCAATTTTACGAAGTAAAATTGATCCTTAAGAACGCGACTTTATAGGGGCGTTCGAAGGATCTTTCTCTATTACATCTGTCAAATATGGTTTTAACATTATATCAATAAACCGTTATTTTGCAAGGGGATTATCTGATGACGCTATTTTTAAACTGCATGTCATAAAGGTGCTTGTAGAGGCCGGATTTTTTAATAAGTTCATCGTGGGGGCCGACCTCGATTATCCTTCCGGAGTCCAGGACGAATATTTTGTTCGCGTGTTTTATGGTGCTGAGCCGGTGCGCTATGGCGAAGACGGTCCTGCCTTTCATAAGGTGGTCTATCGCCTCCTGAACGAGTATCTCCGACTCCGTATCGAGCTGTGAGGTGGCCTCGTCCAATATAAGTATCGGGGGGTCCTTGTAGACGGCCCTGGCTATCGCCAGGCGCTGCTTCTCCCCTCCGGAAAGCCTGAAGCCCCTTTCGCCTATTATCGTATCGTAACCTTTGGGCATGCCCATTATGAACGAGTGGGCGTTGGCTATCTTGGCGGCCCGCATTATACTGTCCATATTAGAGCTCGCGCTCCCGTAGGCTATGTTCGCGGCCACGGTGTCATTGAAGAGTATCGTCTCCTGGGTCACTATGCCTATCTGGTCCCGCAGGGACTTGAATGTCGCCTTTTGTATATCGGCGCCGTCTATCTTTATGGAACCCCGTGAGGGATCATAAAAACGGGGGAGGAGATTTACGAGCGTCGTCTTGCCCACGCCGCTGGGACCCACGAAGGCCGCTATCTCGCCGACTTTCACGTCAAAATTTATATCTTTAAGGATCTCCTTATCGTCATATTTAAACCAGACGCCTTCGAAGGAGACGCCTTTCCTGATGCGCGGAAGTCCTAAGGCGCCTTTCGCCTCGACGACCGTGGGTTTCGTGTCCAGCACTTCGAATATCCTCGTCGCGGCCGCGAGCGCCTGCTGGTTTATCCCGTAGACGTTCGTAAGGCGTTTTACCGGCTTCATCAGAGACAGGAGCGCCACCAGGAACGTGATGAACGCCCCGCATGAAAGCTCTCCTGATATGATCTGACTCGCGGCGATCCACAAGATTATCGCGATACAGAGTATCCCGACAAACTCGGTTATTGGGCTCACGACGGTCATCCTCTTCACGGATTTCATAGACAGGCGGTAGAATTGGTTGTTCTGTTTTCTAAACTTCTCACCCTCATACCCCTCCATGGAGAACGCCTTTACGACACGCACCCCGGATATCGTCTCGTAAAGTGTAGTATTTATATCCGCCATCTGCTCCTGCGACCTTCTGGAGATGGATTTAAGCCTCTTTCCTATCATCACTACGGGATAAATAACCAAAGGAAACAGGCCCAGGCTTACCCCGATTAATACCCACGATATGGAGAAATAGACCTTGACCGCCAGGAGGATGGCTACATACAGCGCCAGCTGCAGGGGCTGATATATGAGGTCCGTTAGGCCGCTTGAGATAGAGTCCCTTATGATGGCGGAGTCGTAGGTTATGCGCGATATAAGTTTCCCTGTAGAATTCCTGCTGTAGAAATCCATAGAGAGCGCCAGGAGCTTTTTGTAGATGATGTCCTTTACGTCCCTTATGACGCGCTGGCTCACGTCGTTCATGAAATACGTCTGGAGGAACTCGAAGAGGTTCTTAAAGAGCCACAGGACCATGACCATTATCATCATGGTGTTCAAAAGCTGGGCCGGCGGCATCGAGTTTATCTTATCCACCAGGTTCTCGAGGACAGAAGGTATATGTATGCCCGTTGAGAGGATTATCTTCTTTCCCCTTATGATATTGTCGACCAAGGGGATTATCATGCCTATGGACACCCCGCCGAATAGAGATGATATGGACATGCATACGCTTGCCGCCGCCAGTACCCAGATATGGGGCAGGACGAACTTTACCAGCCGCCTGTATTCCGCTATCGCACGCATGATTTTCTCATATTAGTGTTGAATATATTATCACTAAACCCGTTTTTTGTCGAGGAAAAATAAGGGCGGTTCTGCCCGCAATCGAAGCACCGTTTCCGCCTGCTTTTGCCATTTTCCGCTTGCGGAAGACAGGTGAAGGGTGTTATAATTTTGACTTATACGTAACGAGGATCAAGATGGCGAAGATAAGGGTGGGTGTGGTGGGGGTAGGCCATTTGGGCTACTACCACGCCAAGATGTATAATCGCATAAAGAACGCGGATCTCGCGGGCGTATGCGACTGCGACTACGAACAGGCCAAGGAGATAGGCAAGAAGTACCATGTGCCGTATTATGCCGATTACGAGGACCTGTTCGGCAAGGTGGACGCCGCGAGCATAGTCGTACCGACAAGCCTGCACTATACTATCGCGAAGGAATTCCTGAAGAACGGCATCCATGTGCTTATCGAAAAACCCATAACCAAGACGCTCTCGGAGGCCAACGAACTCATCGAACTGGCGGAAAAGAAGAACCTGATAATCCAGGTCGGGCACATAGAGCGCTTCAATTCCGCGATAAGGGCCGTCGAACATTATTTGAATAAACCCAGGTTCATAGAGTCGCAGAGGCTCGGGCCCTTCTACAAAAGGGCGGGCGACATAGGCGTCGTCCTGGACCTCATGATCCATGATATAGATATCATCCTGGGATTGATAAAGTCAGACGTCGTGAATATAGAGGCCGTGGGTGTCAGCACCATAACCGACCACGAGGATATGGCCAATGTGAGACTCACCTTCGAAAGCGCCGCGGTGGCCGACATAACGGCCAGCCGTGTTACAAAAGACACGGTGAGGAAGATCCGCATATTCCAGAAGGATTCCTATATATCGCTCGATTTTCTGCATCAGGAAGCGTCACTATTCAAAAATACCGACACGAGGCTTGTCGAGAAGAAGATAAAGATAAAAAAGGACAACCCCCTGAAGAGGGAGCTCGAATCTTTCCTCGAATGCGTGGCGACGGGCTCCAGGCCCCTCGTCTCGGGCATGGAAGGCAGGCAGGCCCTTCGGGTCGCGCTTTCCATACTCGAAAAGATCTCCCCTGTAAAGAAAAATGCCTAAGAGAATAGTCATCATAGCCGGCGAACCCTCCGGCGACCTCCATGCCTCAAACCTCGTCAGAGAGATAAGGCTTCTAAGGGATGATATCGAATTCTTCGGCCTCGGCGGAAGCCTGATGAAGAAGGCGGGCGTCGAAATACGTTACGATGTAACCGGCCTTGCCCTGGTAGGCCTCTTCGAAGTCTTGAAAAAGATATTCATGCTGGGAAAGATCTTTAAAAATATATTGCGCGAGATAGACGAAAAGGGGCCGGACCTCGCCGTACTGGTGGATTATCCGGGGTTTAACCTCAGGCTGGCGAAGGAACTGAAGAGGCGCGGCATACCCGTCGTATACTATATCAGCCCGCAGCTCTGGGCGTGGGACGAGGGCAGGATAGGGATAATAAAGGACGCGGTCAGCAAGATGGTCGTCCTCTTCGGTTTCGAGGAAGAATTTTACAAAAGGCACGGCGTAAGCGCCGAATGCGCGGGGCACCCCCTGGCGGAGACCGCGAAACCGTCCCTTCATAAGGACGAGGTGATAAAAAAATACGGCCTGGACCCGCTAAAAACGACCATAGCCATATTGCCGGGTTCCCGCAGGACGGAGGTCGTCAACTTACTGCCCGTGATGCTCGATGCGGCGGGACTCGTCTTAAGAAAGATGCCGAAGATCCAGATACTGGTGGCCAGATTCCCCGGAGTCGAAGAGGCGGTGTATGAAAAAGAGATAAAAAAGCGCGCTTTTGGCGTCAAACTGATAACCGCCGATACCTATAATGTCCTGAACGCTTCAGACTTCGCCATCGTGGCGTCCGGGACCGCTACATTGGAGACGGCCCTTATAGGGACGCCGATGGTCATAGCGTACAAGGGCAGCTTCATGAACTGGCTCGCCTTCAAGGCCGTGGTAAAGATTAAGGATATAGGCCTGGTCAATATAATAGCCGGCAGAAAGGTCGTGCCGGAATTTCTGCAGTTTGACGCAAGAGCCGACAAGCTGTCCAAAAAGGTCATTGAGCTCCTCTCGTCTCCCGGCGAGACGGCCAAGATGAAAAATGCCTTTTCGGATATAAGGGCCTCCATCGGCGCCCCCGGGGCCAGCAAAAGGGCCGCCCGGGCCGTATTGGCCTGCCTGAAATAACCATTCCAGCGATAATTTAAATTGTTCTTGACAATCGACAAGTTGTGTGGTATATTTACGATTGTAAAGATGGCCACGCAAAATGACTAAATTGGCATAGCGGAGTAACCGCGGGGAGGCAGGATATGAGAGAAAGATACATAAGCCCGACACAGGCCGCCAGGATGCTCGGCATATCGCGGCAGGCGGTTGTTGATAAAGTCCAGAAAGGGGCTATCCCCGCCGTAAGGGTCGGCAAGCAGTATATAATAGAAAGAGACGATGTGGAGCGTTTAAAGAAAGGTGCCCGCAGGATACCGCCCCGCGCGGAAGAGGGGGCCGATGAAATACCCAGAGACAGCTATGATGCCGGGCGGGTCCTGAAACTGGTCCGCGAGAACAATATAAATGTGATACAGATGTGGTTCGTCGATATACTGGGCATACTTAAGTGCGTTTCCATTACCAGGAGAGAGCTTGAGGAGGCGCTATACCACGGCAAGGGGTTCGACGGCTCGTCCGTCACCGGCTTCGCGGAGGCGGAGGAGTCCGATATCCTCGCCAAACCAGATCCCACAAGCTTCCAGATATTGCCGTGGGAGGAATCCTCCGGGCCGGTCGCGCGCATGTTCTGCGATATACTTAATCCCGACCAGACGCCTTATGCCGGCGATTCAAGACATATATTGAAAAGGGTCCTCGGAAGGGCGAAGAAGATGGGATACGCCTATTATATAGGGCCCGAGATAGAATACTTCTATTTCAAGACGAATCGCCTGCCGGAGATCCTGGACGAAGGGACATATTTTGAACTCATACCCAATGACATGGCCGACGCGGTAAGAAACAAGACCGTTGAGCTCCTCGAATCCATGGGCATAGCCATAGAGGCCAGCCACCATGAGGTGGCCCCCAGCCAGCACGAGATAGACCCCAAATACGGCGAGGCGCTGGGCATGGCGGACAATATAGTAACATGCCGCTATTGTATAAAGGAGGTAGCCCAACAGCACGGCGTATACGCCACCTTCATGCCTAAGCCGATGTTCGGCGTGGCCGGAAGCGGCATGCACGTCCACCAGTCTCTGTTCAGGAAGAAGAGGAACGCCTTTTACGATAAGGGCGACAAGTACCACCTCTCCGAAACGGCCAAGCAGTTCATAGCGGGCCAGTTGAAGCACGCCAGAGAGATATCGTCGCTACTGGCCCAGTGGGTAAACTCCTATAAGCGTCTTGTGCCGGGATATGAAGCGCCCGTATATGTGTCATGGGCCCAGCGTAACAGGACCGCGCTCATAAGGGTGCCCCTCTACAGGCCGGGGAACGAGAAGGCCACCAGGGCGGAGCTCAGGTGCCCGGACCCGTCATGTAATCCGTATATAGCCTTTGCCGTGATGCTGGCCGCCGGCCTGGAAGGCATAGAGAAAGGCTATAAGGCGCCTAATCCGGTTGAGCCGAACATCTACAAGATGAAGATGTCTGAAAGGGCGGAGCGGGGGCTCGCATCCCTTCCGGGAAACTTATTCGAAGCATTGAGCGAGACCGAGAAGAGCCGGTTCGTGTGCGAGGCGTTAGGCGAGCACGTCTTTACCAGGTTTTTGATAAATAAGCAGAAGGAATGGGAAGACTACAGGATGCAGGTCACGGGACACGAGATAAAAAAGTACCTGCCTATATTATGACTATGGATATGTTTGAGCCGTCCGCGAGAGCGACGGCCTCATCCCTGTCCATAAGGATGGTCTTCTTCTCTTCAAGCGCCAGGACGCTCGCCCTGGCGCCTATCATGGCCCTCACCGTATCGGGCCCCACGATCGGCACGTCAAGCCGCATATCCTGATTGGGGCGGGCCATCTTGACAACCGTAAAGTTGCCTCCTGAGAGGACCCCCGCCCTTTTTATCGCCTCGTCGGTGCCTTCGGCCGCTTCCAGGGCCAGCACGCATTCGTCCTTGACACAAACCATCTGGCCTATGTCAAACCCGGCGAGCGCCTTTGCCGCGGCCCTGCCCAGGGCGATGTCTTTCTCCTCCGTCCCCGTCGGCTTGCGGGCCGTGATGACGCCCCTGGAAGGTATCAGGTTCTCAAGATACGCGGTCACATCTACGAGCTCGATCCCCATCTTCCCGAATGCGCCGGAGAAACCCTTTAATATGGAATAGTCGCTCTTGCCCTTCATGGAGGCGAAGAGGGCCTTCGCCTTTTCATCAAGGACCGACTCATTCCGCAATATCATCGACTTTTTTATCTTTCCTATAAGGACGACCTTCTTTACCCTCTCCGTCATGAGGACAAAAAGAAGCTTCTGAAACTGGCCCCATTCAAACCAGTGGACCCTGTCCGCGACACCCTCAAGGCCGGGCTCGGTAAGGCCCTTGAGACAAAAGGCGACAATAAAGTCGCCCTTTCTTTTGGCCTCTTTGGCAAATACGAGAGGGAGCTTTCCGCCTCCTCCCAAAAGCCCAATTCTATTCATCAAACCCTATTCTTTCTTATCGACGATGGCGAAGACCAGATCGGCCTCGGCGGCTACATCATCGCCCACCCTGGCTACGCCATGGATCTGTATTATCTTCGTCCTCGCTTTAGTAAAAGTCACTTCCAGTATAAGCTGGTCGCCCGGAACTACGGGGCGCCTGAACTTCGCGTTATTAATGGTGGCGAAGTAGGCGAGATTACCCTTGTTGTCGCTCATGGACAAGGCGTAGACGCCGGCTGTCTGGGCCATCGCCTCCAATATAAGGACTCCCGGCATCACCGGGTGCCCCGGAAAGTGGCCCTGGAAGAACGGCTCATTTATGGTCACGTTCTTGATCCCGACTATCCTCTTCTCATCCATGTCGAGTATCCTGTCGACCATCAAAAACGGATACCGGTGCGGTATTATCTCCTGGATCCTGGCTATGTCCAAAACGTGCCCCATATCCTTGTTATCCATTTTCATTAATCACCCCTTTTAATCTTTTTACCAGTTCCATGTTAAGTTTATGGCCGCTTTTTATCGCGACGACATGCCCCTTTACCTGCCGCCCGAGAAGATACAGGTCGCCTATCAGGTCCAGCACCTTGTGTCTGGCGGGCTCATCGGGAAAGCGAAACTTGTTTCGAACCGGCCCCGCATCGCCTATCACGAGGGTATTGTTGTAGCTGGCCCCTTTCCCGAGACCCATCTTCAAGAGCGCCATCACCTCTTCCTCGAAACAGAACGTCCTGGCCGGCGCTACATCCCTTTCGAAGGTCTTCTCGTTTACAATCGTAGAAAAAAAAGAGTCGTATATCCTCGGCTTTGTAAATGAAAGGGTATAAGAAACCTTAAGCTCCTCTGCCGGGAATATCCCCAGAAAAGAATCCCCGTCTTCGACCCATACCGGCTCTTTTACCGACATTACCTCTCTCTCGGCGGAGAGCTCCTTGACGCCGGCGCCTTTAAGGGCGTCAAAAAAAATCTTGGCGCTGCCGTCCAGGCCCGGCAGTTCGGCGCTCTCGACCTCGGCTATTATATTATCTATCATGAGCGCCGATAACGCCGCCATCAGATGCTCGACCGTATATATCTCTATCTCGCCGGTCCTTAATGTGGTGCGCCGGGATCCGGCGCTGGGGCGCCCAAGGTCCAAAGACTGGATGTTTATGAGAGGTTTATTGGGGAGGTCGCGTCTTATAAAATTTATCCCGCTACGGGCGGGCGCCGGCCTTAAATTTAAGGCCGTCTCTTTTCCGGTGTGCTGCCCGACGCCGGAAAGCGCGACAGGCCTCTCAATGGTTCGCTGTTTCACTTTTTCTTTTCCAACGCCCTGATCTTCTTTTCCAGGAGATTCAGCCTTGCGTATAGCTTTGGCAGAAGCGCGGTCGAGGCGTTTAATCTCTTGGCGAGCCGAATCGGTTTTGCCGGCGTCCCCCACAGCACGGTATCTTTTTCTAAAAAACTCTTTAGTACACCGCTCTGCGCTCCCACCTTGACGCCGTCGGCCAGCTCTATGTGATGCACAAGGCCCGCCTGCCCTCCCAGCATTACACCATTACCCAATTTGGTGCTGCCGGATATGCCTGACTGGGCCACTACGACACAGTTCCTGCCTATCGTCACGTTATGGGCCACTTGGACAAGGTTATCTATCTTGGTCCCGGCGCCTATCACCGTCCTGGAGAAACGGGCCCTGTCTATCGTCACGTTGGAGCCTATTTCCACATCATCCTCCACAACGACCGTGCCTATCTGCGGTATCTTGAGAAATATGCCTTTGGCAAGGTCATAACCGAAACCGTCCCCGCCTATTATGGCTCCGGGATGGATTATCACCCTGTTACCCAGGCTGACTTCTTCTCTTATTGTGACTCCGGGATATATGATGCAGGAGTTTCCTAAGCGGGCGTTTTTACCTATATAACAGAATGGGTATATGACGGTATCGTCGCCTATGGATACGCCGTCTCTTACGACGACATAAGGGCCTATGCCGCAATTCGCGCCTATCCGCGCCTTCGCTTCTATGACGGCCGTGGGATGTATGCCTTTAGGGTGAGGTATCCTGTCTGGAAATATAAAATCTACGGCTTTGGAGAAAGAGACGGACGGATCCGCTACCCGTATTACGGTCTTCGCGCAAGGTTTGGCCGTCAGGGGCACTACAACACATGATGCCTTTGTCATGCCCAGGAGGGGAGAGAATTTTTCGTGGATTATAAAAGATATGTCCCCTTTTTTGGCTTCCTTTAAGCCGCTGGCGCCTTTTATCTCAATCGCATCGTCGCCTACGAGCTGGCCGCCTATGAATCTGGCTATCTCGCCCGTCTTTTTCATCACAGGCTCATTTAAGCTTCTTCATTATCTCTGGCGTCAGGTCCGTCTCTTCTTTGCCGTAAAGGAGCATCCTTGAATTAAGTATGAAATCGTAACCCTGCGCCTGGGAATAATCGGTAACGACCTTCTCTATATCCTTCAATATGCCACCTATGGTCTCGTTTCGCTGTTTCACGAGCTCTTCCCTCGTCATTAAATCAAACGCCTGCAGCTCTTTTACCTTCTCGTCTATGACAAGCTGCTTCTCGGCCTTGGCCTTGTCGCTCAATAGCGCCTGCTCGTCTTTAAGCTTTCTCACCGCATCTATCATCTTGGTCCGCTCGGCCTCCTTGGCCTTGCCCTTCTCCTCCAGCGCCTTATCCGCTTCTTTAGTCTTGGAATATTCATCGAATACCTTGGCCAGGTCGACATAGCCCACCTTCAATTCCTTGGCTAACAGGCACTGCGGAATTAAAATACCCGCCGCGAAAATAACCGCTACCGCTAACGCTATCCTCTTCATGCTGCTACCTCCTTTTATAATCTTAACTTAATCACTCAACCACTCAATCGCTTAATCGCCGAACCGGTTACCGCTAGAATCCGCGGGACATACTGAAGTAGAATTGCCCCTCGCGCTTGTCGTCATAGTTATCGCTTAAAGGATAACCGTAATCCAGTTTTACGGGCCCTATGGGCGTCTTTATCCTTAAGCCCACGCCGGTTCCAGCCCTCAAGTTTCCGTCCAGATAATCGGCGCGGCGCCTCCAGGTATTTCCGATATCGTAGAAGACCGAGCCTTTGAGTAACTTTTCATAAATGGGGAAGGTGAGCTCGGCGTTGCCTATGAGCATCGATTCGCCTCCTATCGGGTCATTGGAGCCGGGGTCGCGCGGCGAAACTTTCCTCTCGCCGTAACCCCGGATCGTCTCCGCGCCCCCTGTGAAGAACCTCTCATATATAGGGACCTCCTCTGAATCGCTGTAAGGAGCGGCGACGCCTGTCCTCGCCTTCAGCTCGAGGACCAGTTTATCGAAAAATGAATGATAATAAACGGCCGTTCCTACCATCTTGACGAAATCCTTATCGCCGCCGATTATGCCGCCGGCGTTATCAAAGCTCGCCGATAAGAGCCATCCCCTTGTCGGGGTATATATGTTGTCTCTCGTATCATAAGCAGCCCCTACCGACAGCATGGATATCCAATTACTGCCCGTTTCGTCTTTAAGGTCCTTGGACGCGTTATCGGCGACATCCGATATTTTGACCTCTTCCAGTTTATACATCATGTCGCCTCTTAGCTCATCCGTGAATTCTTTTCCGAACCTCAAGTTGCCTCCGGTCCTCACCTCTTCATAACCGTAACCGACGCTTGTCTTTCTGTCGTGAGAAGTGCGGTATATGTCAAAGCCGAATAAAAAGGGATATCCGAATATCCATGGATCGGTCCAGCTCGCCACATAGTTCTGTCTTATCATGCCGATCTCGGCCTTGATAGTAAAGTTTTGCCCCGCGCCCATGAAGGTCGGAAAATTCATTATGTCAAAATTCCTCTGGCTGACCTCGATAAAACCCACCAGCATGTCCACGGTGCTGTATCCGCCGCCAAAAGAGAACTCTCCCGTCTTCGATTCCTTGACATTAACCACGAGGTCCTCTATGTTCTCCTCGCTGGTGGGCTGGGTATCGAAGTAGAGGTCCTCGAAGAAACCGAGGTTGTAAAGCCTCTCTTTGGATTTACGCAACTTTTCTCCGTCAAACTTTTCTCCGGGATATATCCTGAGTTCGCGGCGTATAACCACGTCCTTGGTCTTGACGTTGCCTTTTATATCCACCTTGCCCACATAGACTATGTCCTTGGGGTCGACGGCATATACGAGATCGATGTTGCCGGTTGCGGGATTAAGATTTCTTGCGACATTGACATCCGCCTTCATATACCCCTGGTTGGTGTAATATTGCCTTATGTTAAACACATCTTCCCGCAGTGTGCGCGTGCTGAAGGCCTTGCCGGCGGCCATCTTAATCTGCTTTTTTATCTCCTTCTCGGGATATATGAGATTGCCCTTAAATGACAGGTCCCCTACCAGATACTTCTTGCCTTCCTGTACGTCTATGGTGATATACATAAGTTTCCCGTCTTCGGAATAATCTATTTTTGGCGCAACCTGCGCGTCCAGATAACCCTCTTCGCCGTAGGCGGCCTTTATCCGGTCGAGGTCGTCCTTAAACGTCTCTTCCTGAAACGCCCCGGCATTGAAGAGCCACGCGGGCTTCGTGCCCAGTAGTTTGACCAGCCTGCCTGTCTTTATATTTTTATTGCCCGTTATGGTTATCTTCGCCACTTTCACCCTTATCTTCTCGTCTATGGTTATGGCCACGGTGGCCCTGTTGGTTTCTCCGCTTACCGTAACGGCGTAAGCCACGTCGACCATGTGATAACCCTTCTTCTCGTATTGCGTCCTTATCTCCACCATATCCTGGGTAAGGAGACTATGGTTTAATATATCGTTCTCTTTGGACTTGATCGTGGATTTAAGCTTTTTGGAGTTTATGACCTTGTTCCCGCTTAAGACTATCCTGTCGATTATGGGCTTCTCCTCGACTATTATAGAGACCTTGACGCCCCCCTCGGCGGGCTGCGCGTTTATCGACACGTCCAAAAAATAATCCGTGGCGTACAGTCTCTTCAGGTCGTCGTTCAGGATCTGCTGGCTGAACTTTTCCCCGACGCGGGTCTTTATCTTGGATATTATCGTCTCCGCGCTTATGGATTTATTGTTTTTGACATCTACGGAAATAACGTGCCTACCCTCCTTTTCCTCATCCTGTCCGTATGCGAAAGAAAAGGCGAGGGCCAGGCATATCGCCAAAGACAGGCTCAATACGGCCGCGCGAAAGACGCTCTTTTTTATCATATGGTTTCGGCTCCCACGTCTATGAACTCTTCCCTTTTCGACATGTTCTCGAACCTCATATACTCGTTAATGAAAGCAAGTTTTATCGTATCCACCGGGCCGTTTCTCTGTTTTGCGATTATTATGTCGGCCACGCCCTTATTCTCTTCGGTCTGGCCGTAATACTCCTCCCTCATGAGTAGGATTACGAGATCGGCGTCCTGCTCTATGGCTCCGGATTCTCTTAAGTCCGACAGCTGCGGCCTGTGGTCGGATCTTTGTTCGACGGCGCGCGAGAGCTGGCTCACGGCTATAAGAGGGACATTGATCTCCCTTGCCAGGGCCTTTAAGGACCTGGATATCTCCGATATCTCCTGCTGTCTGTTCTCCGCCCTCACTGGCCCCTGCATCAATTGCAGGTAATCCAGCACCACCAGTTGAATATCGTGCTGTGCCTTGAGGCGGCGGGCCTTGGCCTTGAGTTCAAGAATGGAGAGGGCCGGTGTATCGTCTATAAAAATAGGCGCTTCCGCGAGCCTGCCCGCGGCAGAAACCAGTTTCGGCCAATCCGCCTGGGAGAGGAACCCCGTCCTCACCTTATGGGCGTTGACCCTGGCATGGGAACAGAGCATCCTCTGGACGAGCTGTTCCTTCGCCATCTCAAGAGAGAAGAAGGCGACCGGGACCTTTTCAACTATGCCGATATGTTCGGCGATGCATGAGACAAGCGCACTCTTCCCCATTGAAGGCCTGCCGGCTATTATTACAAGATCAGACTTCTGGAGCCCTGCCGTCATTAAGTCCAGTTCATGGTATCCCGTGGCCACGCCGGTTATATTCTCTTTCCTCTGGTAGAGGCCGTCTATCGCCTCTATGCTGGATCTCACTATATCCTTTAAAGAGACGGTCTTGCCTTCTATCTTATCCTGGGTTATGTCGAATATGAGCCTTTCCGCCTTATCGAGCAGGCCGTCAACATTAACGCTCGAGTCGTAACTTTCCCGGACTATCTCTGTGCCCGTATTTATGAGACTGCGCAGTATGAACTTTTCCTTGACTATGTTCGCGTAATGGACGACGTTGGCGGCTGTCGGGACGCTTGACGCCAGGGATGTCACGTAATCCGGGCCTCCGACCTCATTGAGGCAGTTATCCTTTCTTAATCCCTCTATCAGCGTTATCAGGTCAACGGCCTTATTTGCGTCGTAAAGCCTTATTATTGAGGAGTATATTTTTCTGTGGGCGTCTTTATAAAAGTGGTTTTCGTTTATGAGTTCTATGACCTGCGGGATGACGTCGCGGTCCAAAAGCATGGAGCCCAATACCGCTATCTCCGCATCGTTGTTTTGGGGCGGTATTTTATCTATGAGTTCTTGCGCGGTCATTTGATTCTTCGAGCGGTTAGTCTTTCACGACCCATACCTTTAAGGTCGCCTTGACTTCAGGATGCAATTTTATCTCCACCTGGTAGAGGCCCAGCTTTTTTATGGGCTCTTCAATGATAATATGTTTTTTATCTATATTATGTCCGTTTGATTCCAGCTCTTTCTGGACCATCTCGGCCGTAACGGAACCGAATAATTTATCCTCTTCCCCGGCTGCCATACGCACGGTTACGGACAGTTTTGACAGTTCATCGGCCAGGACGAGCATATCGGCCTTCTTCTTGGCGATACCCTCTTCCCTCTTCTTCTTCATAAATTCCGCTTGCTTTATATTGACGGCCGTGGCCTCCCTGGCTTTCTTGCCCGGTATCAGAAAATTCCGCGCATAGCCGTCCTTCACGACAATGACATCGCCCGCATGGCCCAACTTTTCCACATCCTCAACCAGCACTACCTTCATCTTTAAACCACCTTCCTTGCGAGATACATTAATCCGCCACAAAGGGCAAAAGCGCCATAACGCGCGCCTTTTTTACGGCCCGGGCGAGCTGCCGCTGGTGCCTGGAGCAGGTCCCCGTGATCCTTGACGGCATTATCTTTCCCCTCTCGGTTATGACCTTTTGGAACTTAGGGTAATCGAGGTAATCGAGAGTGGCTATCTTCTCGAGGCAGAACCTGCACGGCTTCTTGTGATATACCCTCTTCTTCAAGGCACCTTTTATCGGCTTCTTCCTGATAGTTCTCTTAAACATCTATGGCCTTTCTCCTAAAAGTAGTTTTAAAAAGGAACACCTTCATCGTCTTTTTTATTCTTATCTTCGGCGTCTCCAAATTGCTTGCGAAAACCGTTATCCGGGCCTTCTGCCGAAGGATTAATGTCCGGCGGCATGGATGCGGTATCCGCCCCGAGGTCTATGGACTCGACCTCTTCGGGAGCGTGTATCGTCTTTGCCCGGGCGGCGGGCGACGCGCCGGCCTTGGGGGCCATCCTTAAGAATTGGACATTGGAGGCTATCACCTCCAGCGCGTAACGTTTTGCGCCGCTCTGATCCTCCCATGACCTTGACTGCAGCCTGCCTTCAACAAATACGGGGCTACCCTTGGATAAGTACTCCCCGCATACTTCGGCGCGGCGGCCCCAAACCACCACATTTATAAAAGAGACCTCCTCTTTCTTCTCGCCGGAGGGGGTATTATATACCCTGTTGACAGCCACGCTAAACGACGCCACGGCCTGCCCGCTGGGTATATACCTAAGCTCCGGATCGCGCGTAAGATTGCCCATTATGAATACCCTGTTCAGACTGGCCGCCATCATATCACCTCTTCGTTATGACAACCCTTAAGATATCCGCATTCAGCGAATACCCTTCTCTTAACTTGGATATGGCCTCCGGGGGAGACTGAAAATTGACCTTATAATATACGCCGTCCTTGAACTTCTTGATGCGGTATGTGAGGTCCCTCTTTCCCCATTTCTCTTCCTTCTCCAGGGTGGCCTTATTTTTAGCCAGGCTGTCGGCTATGGCCTTATAAACCCCCTCGAGTTCAGGCTCCTTAAGATTACTCTTTATTATGAATATCCCTTCGTAATTATTCACTTCTTTAACTCCTCTGTTTGTTTATTGCTACAATATTAGCATATATATTCAACTAACGCAACCATATTTCTAAACCCTAAATGCTAAACTCTAAATCCTAAACAAATCCAAAATTCTAAATACAAAACTCAAAACTTTGTATTTTGGGTTTTATGTTTCGGGTTTGTTTAGAGTTTAGGGTTTCGGATTTAGGATTTGTTTTACCCGTATGTCCTGTTCCGGACATTATACTTGTTCATCGCGGCCTCCGGGCCGGACTTGACCCACAAAGAGACGGTGTCTTTGATATAAGGCATGACCGCCTTTACCTTCTTAATGTCCTTCTTTTTAAAAGGGGAAAGGACGTACTTTGTTATGTCGCCTTTTATAATATCTGTTTCTATGCCTACCTTGAGCCGGGCGAAGTCTCCGGTAGCCAGGGTCTCTATTATGGAGATGAGCCCTTTATGACCGCCGGCGGACCCCTTCATCCTCAATCTGATCGTGCCGAGCCTTAAGTTTATATCATCGCATATGACGAGGAGGTCCTCCAATTTTATCTTCTCCTCCTCAACGGCCTCCTCCACGGCCTTTCCCGAAAGGTTCATATAGGTAAGCGGCAGGAATAGCATGACATCCTTCCCCTCAATCTCCCCTTTCCCCAAAATAGCGCTGTACCGTTTGGTCCTTATCTTTATATTATTCTCTTTGGCCAGCTCTTCCAGGGCGAGGAAACCTATATTGTGTTTTGTATAACGATACGCCCTGCCGGGGTTGCCCAGGCCTACGATAAGCTTCACTTGGATTTTTCCTCTTTGGCAGGCGGTGAGGCGGGCCCCTTTCCGCCCTGAGGCTTCGCGGCTTCTTCCTCGCCCTCCTCTTCGACCTTCTTCTTCTCTCTTATGAGCTCCGGTTCCGCCACCTCTTCGGCAACTTCTTCTTTCGGTTTCTCGACATGCGGGGGCTTGACTATCATGGCTATCAGCTCCGGATCGTTTAAGACCTTGACCCCTTCCGGAGGAGTGATCTGCTTGACAAATACGGCATCTCCTATCTTTAAAGCCGACACGTCGTATTCTATCTTTTCCGGTATCGCGGTCGGCAGGCACTCTATCTGGAGCTCCCACATGATATGCTCGAGAACGCCTCCGTCCTGCTTGACGCCGACGGGTTCGCCTTTGGACGCGAGCGGCACGTCCACTTTGAGCATCTCGGTGAGGGATATCTCGTTAAAATCCACATGCAATATGCTGTCTTTTACGGGATCGTGCTGGATCTCTTTTATTATGACCGTCTTCTCCTTTACCGCCTTAGGGGCGCCTGTGATGTTGAGCGCTATGATGACATTGGAGCCCGCCTTGGTGTGGATGATCTCCTCCAGTTCGCGCGTCACTAATTTAAGGCTCATCGCCTCTTTTCCGTCCCTGTAGACCACCGCGGGTATGAGGCTCGCCTTGCGCAATGCCTTGGCGGCCTTTTTTCCTGCGGTATCCCTGTACTGAGCCTTCAATATGACTTTTTCCATTTATAGACTCTCCTTTAAATAAAATTATGATTACACAGATTCCAGAAAGATTACACAGATTTCACATGAGTTCTAATCTGTGTAATCTGTTTTTTAATCTGTGTAATCAATTTTGTTTTTTTACTTATATCAATCCGTATTAATTAAAGAGCGAACTCACGGATTCCTCTTCGTGTATCCTTCTTATCGCATCCGCCAAAAGAGGCGCTATTGAAAGGACCTTTATTTTATTTATACCCTTCTCTTTTGAAAGGGGTATCGTGTCGGTCACGATCAGTTCTTTAAGTTTGGATTTTTTCAACCTATCAATCGCCGGGCCGCAGAGGACCGGATGGGTTATGGTGGCATATACGTCCTTGGCCCCAGCTTTTTTTATGGCCTCCGTGGCCTCGACGAGAGAACCTGCCGTGGCGACCATGTCATCCACTATGACGGCGTGGCGCCCTCTTACGTCGCCCAAAATATGCATAACCTCTGATTTCTGATCGTCTATTCGCCTCTTGTCTACTATCGCCAGATGAGACCCGAGGCGTTTCGCGTAGGCCCTGGCCGTCTTTATGCCGCCGACATCGGGCGAAACCACAACGAAGTCGCCCAGTTTTATCTTCTTTATGTAGTTGGTAAAGACAGTTATGGCGAACAGGTGGTCCAACGGTATATCGAAGAAACCCTGTATCTGCCCCGCATGCAGATCTATCGTGAGTATCCGGTCGGCGCCCGCTTTTGCGAGCAGGTTTGCGACCAGCTTCGCCGTGATCGGGACCCTCGGCTGGTCTTTCCTGTCCTGCCTGGCATACCCGAAGTAGGGCAGGACCGCCGTGATGCGCTGGGCCGAGGCGCGCCTAAGGGCGTCGATTAATATAAGGAGTTCCATGAGATTGTCGTTGGAAGGGCAGGATGTAGATTGTACTATAAATACGTCATGACCGCGTACGTTTTCGTCTATCTTGACCTTTATCTCCCCGTCGCTAAACCTCCCCACAGAAGCCCTGCCGGGACGGATCTTCAGGATGCCGCATATATCCTCGGCCATCCTGATGTTCGAGTTGCCCGAAAAGACCAATATCTTGTTCTTCATCATTATATCCTTTCCTATCTTTTCAAAATCCTGGCGGGCACGCCCACCACCGTCGAGCCTGGGGCTACGTGCCTCATCTTCGGGATGACGCATCCCGCGCCCACACAGGCGCCCTTCCCGATCTTTAAAGGGGCGATCAAGATACTTCCGACGCCTATGAAGACCCTGTCGCCTATCACGGTCGTGTTTTTGTCTACGCCGTCGAAATTGGCCGTTATGGTGCCCGCGCCTATATTCACGTCGGCGCCGACTACCGTATCCCCCAGATAGGTGTGATGTTTTATCTTTGTTTTAGCGCCTACTTTGGTCCGCACGAGTTCCACGAAATTACCCACCTCCACATCGTCGGCCAGTTCCACGCCGGGCCTTATCCTGGCGAACGGCCCGATCCTGCAGTTTCTGCCTATCTTCACGCCGTTTTCTATCACGGTATTGGGATATATGATCGAATCTTCCCCGATGGCGACATCGGGTCCTATGACGGTCGTCGAAGGGTCCACGATGGTAACGCCTTTTTCCATCAATCGCTCCAATACCATCCCTTTCAGGATACCCGCGGCCTCCGCGAGGTCGCGCCTGGAGTTTATCCCGATTATCGTGCCGGCATTCCTGACGCTCACGGATTCTATCGCCACACCCTTCTTGCGAAGCACCGCTATCACATCGGTCAGGAAATACTCCTTCTTCCTGTTATTGCTTTTTATCTCTTCAAGCGACCTTAAAAGGTCCTCCGCCCTGAAGCAATACGCGCCCACGTTTATCTCAACGATAACCTTTTCGAATATGGAGGCCTCTGTATCTTCTATTATCTTCTCGATAACGCCATTTTGGTTTCTGACTATCCTGCCGTATCCGCCCGGGTTTTTCAGTTCCGCCGTCAGGATCGTGGCGCCGCAGCGCGAGGCCTTGTGTTTCTCGACCAGCTCCTTTATGGCGGATTTTTCTATGAGGGGCGTGTCACCGCAGACTACGAGTATATCGCCGGAATAACCCTTGAGGGCCCTGCATGCCGTATTGACGGCATCGCCGGAGCCTAAGAGTTGCCTCTGTACTACGACCTCTACTCCTTTCAGGGCATCTTTTACGAGTTCTTTTTTATAACCTATGACCGTAAATATCCTGGAAACGCCGGCGGACCTGACAAGGTCCAGACAATAATTTATCATCGGAACGCCTAAAAGTTCGTGCATGACTTTCGGCAGGGCGGATTTCATCCGCGTTCCGCGGCCCGCTGCCAGTATAATCGCGACCAGATTTTTCAACTCCGCTCCTTCTTAAGGTCCTTCGGAAGCTCCCGTTGGTCGCTTCCTCAGGATCAAATTTGATCCGCAAATTTGGTTGGGACGTCTGGACTCGAACCAGAATACCGAGACCCAAATTCTCGTGTCCTACCGTTGGACGACATCCCAATATTCGTAACCGGTAATATTGGCTTCTGTTCTCTGGCTACCGGTTTCCGGTTACTAGCTCTTGGGCTATAACTCTATGTCGTTCTCGCCTTCCAGATCATCGCTGACCGGGTATTGCTTCTCTGGTTCCGCCGCGCCCCTGACCGGGGTTGCTGAAGGCCTGGATTTCGGCGCCCTCGCCTCCGCTTCATACGCGCTCAGCACCTTTTTTTGTATATATTCCCTGCATTCGATAGTTATCGGATGCGCTATGTCCCTGTGCTCTGACTGGTGGGAGACATATTCTCCCGAAACCGGCGGTTTAGGCGCCGGCGGCGGAAGGTTCGCGCCGCACTGGTTGCAGAACTTGCTCCTTACGGTGTTCCTGAATCCGCACTTAGGGCAGGGGTCCTTAAGCTTTCTGGAGGGCATGGCCACGAAGAGCCCTTTATTGCCTTCTATCACTTTCACGTTTCTGACCACAAAAGCGTTGTCGATTGTGATTGTCGCATACGCCTTGAGTTTCTTATCCTGTCCTTCCTTCAAGAAGATTCTGACTTCTGTGATCTCCATGCTATCCTACTCCTTATTTTTTACGAGAGTGTCCTGACGACGAAGATTTTCCAGCCCTTCCTTTCGCGGGGAAGGAAACTGCGCAATACCGTATCTCTAGCTATCAAAGCCTCCTTTCTTCCCTTTAATAAACAAAATACGCTCGGTCCGCTACCTGAGATCATACAACTGGTCTCCAATGCCTCGGCCAAGCGTTCTATTATATCTTTTATATCCGGCCTCACACTTATAGCCGCTTCTTGCAGGTCATTATGGAGTATACTGTCCGGCTTAAACACGCTTCTCTTTAGGATAAAGGCGGGGTATATTTTATCGCCTAAACCAGTGTTTGTCAAGTCCCGAACTTTGCCTCTATGACTTGACCCTGCAGCCCAGTTTACAGGGGGGGTCAAGTCCCGAACTTTGCCTCTATGACTTGACCCTGCAACCGAGTTTGCGCGGGGGGTCAAGCCTCTAAGTTCGTCAAACCTGTCATACACATCCTTCGTGCTTAAAGAGAAACCCGGCCATATAAGAAGGTGATGGAAGGACTTTCCGCCTCTAATAGGCCTTATGATATCGCCCCTGCCGGAACCCAGGGCAAAAGTGGCGCCTGAGAGGAAAAACGGGACATCTGCCCCTATCCTCCCTCCAAGGTCATAGAGCTCATTTTTTGACAATTTAAGGCCCAATAACCTGTTTATGCCTACCAATGCGCCTGCGGCGTCAGAGCTGCCGCCTCCCAACCCGCCGGCCAGCGGAATATTCTTCTCTATAAAGATATCCACCCCTTCGCCGGAGCCGGAGTAATCCAAAATAGCCCTTGCCGCCCTGTAAACCAGATTGTCTTCCGCCTTTCTGGTGATAGGTACGCTGGATGAGACCTTTATGCCTTTATCCAGACGCCCGATACAAATCTCATCGGCGAGGCCTATCCGCTCAAAGATCGTCACTATATCATGATAACCGTCTTCTCTTCTATTAAGAACTTTTAAGCTAAGGTTTACTTTGGCCGGCGCAGTGATGTGGATATGTCGGAGCATAGAAATAGGATTAGTAACCAGAAACCGGAGCACAGAAACCAGAAAAATTATCTTTTCTTGAGGCTTATTGCTTTCTTAGCGGCTTTTACTATATCGTGTTCTGTAAGATTAAAATACCTGAAGAGTTCGTCCGATTCCCCAGAGACGCCGAACCTGTCTCTCACCCCGACCATCCGTACGGGGACAGGGCACTCCTCCGCCAGCACCTCGGAGACAGCGCTGCCCATACCGCCAAGGACCGTGTGCTCCTCGGCGGTCACGATGCATCCCGTCTTACGCGCCGATTCCGCTATCGCCTCTTTATCGATCGGCTTAGGGGTATGGAGGTTGACGAGCCTTGGCCTTATGCCTTCCTTTTCCAGGGTATCGCATGCCTTGATGGCCTCCCAGACCATGTGGCCGCACGCGATTATGGCCACGTCGCCTCCTTCCCTTAAGACATTGGCCTTGCCTATCTTAAATACGCCGTTTTCGGCGCTTACCGCAGGAACTGCGTTCCTGCCGAACCTCAAGTACACCGGCCCGTCGATATCCGCGGCTTCCATGGTAGCCTTCCGCGCTTCTATGGCGTCGGCCGGGACCACGATCTTCATGTTTGGAAGTATCCTCATGAGCGCTATCTCTTCCAGCGCCTGATGCGTGGCGCCGTCAGGGCCAACCGATATGCCGCCATGAGAACCGACTATCTTCACATTAAGGTCCATGTAGGATACCGAGACCCTCACCTGGTCCCATGCCCGGCCGCTCGCGAAGACGCCGAATGTACACGCAAAGGGTATCTTACCCATAAGGCTGAGGCCCGCGGCGGTACCTATCATGTCCTGTTCCGCCACGCCCATCGAGAAGAACCTTTCCGGATATTCCTTTTTGAACCAGCCTGCCCTCGTGGAATCGGTCAGGTCCGCCGAAAGTACGACTATTTTTTTGTTCGTCTTACCCAGTTCCAGAAGCGCCTTCCCGAACCCATCCCTTGTCGGAGACTTGGGCATATTTCCAGATTTTGGATTTTGGTTTGTCATTTTGATTTTTTAACTAAACTCCTATTTGCGACGCGCCTAATATGTCCTCGAATTTCAGTTTCTTAAGCCTGTAATTCTCGATATCCTCTTTTGATACCCTGACGACCATGCTCTCTTTTTGATCCACGATATCGACATAGTCGTATTCCGTGAAGCGGTATGCGTGCATTACATGCGAGACTATGTCTATCACCTTTTTCAAGACGGCGTCGGGCATCCTGTCGCTTGATGCCGCGATATCCTTGGCCGCGGCATTTACTTCAAACACAAAAAAACGTTCCGGCGGGCTTGTCCTGTATGACCCCTTGGACGACCTTATGGAAAAATTATTGTACAATGCCTTGTCGTTCTTAAATTCCAGCTTGATCCTGGAGGGTATCTGTTCCGCGAGAAATTCCGAGTGGGTTATGTCTTTCAAGTAAAATTTGTTGTTCCAATAACCGATGTCGGCCAGATCCGAGGGTTCGGTCCTGAAGAAGTCGTCCATGACATCTTCCTGCCATTTCGGGTCCAGTTTCATCTTCTCGAATATCTCTTTTATCGCCTTCTCCTTCTGCGCCTGGGGAGAGAGGCGCATGTCCACTATCATCCTCTTGGAATATTCGCCCCTTGATACGTCGCTCAACAAAAACCTCTTCACGTCATCGATCGATTTTATGATGATGATCTGTATCTCCGGGATCCTGACGTCGTGGGCTATTATGCAATAATAATCGAACCTGGCGTCCGTGGATATGGCGACCCTCGTCACGCTCAATATGACGTCGTTTATCTTCTCGCTGGCCGTCTTCGATATGGCGAACGTGAAATCGATGAGGTCGTTTAAGGGTATATATATGCCTATCGTCTTGCCTACGGCCGTCACCTTGACGTCTATATTATATTCCTTTTTACAAAGATCGATTATCGATTCCGTGGTGCGTTCCTTGGGATACGTATAGCCGCAGCCTGTGAAAAGAAAAGCCGCCAGTAACCAAAAACCGGTAACCAGAAACAAGGAAGGTCTTAACCTTTTATCGCGTCTCAAGCTGGTGTTTTCCGTATTCTTTGAATATCGCCTCTATCTCGTCATAGTCGAGCTCTTCCCTCTCCAGAAGCTCTTTCACGAACCTGGCCAGGACCTCCTTCTCCCTGGAGAGGAGGTCCTCGACGTCTTTAAGGCACTTCTGGAATATCTTGTTCGTCTCATCGTTAAGGGCCTGCTTCACCTTCTCCGAAAGCTGGGTCTCCGGTATCGACGAGAAATCTCCTATCAGCCCCGCGTCGTTCATGCCCAACGACCATACCATCATGTGGGCCACCATCATCGCCTGTTTGAAATCCATCGAAACGCCGCTCGATGTCGTGCCGAAACGCATCTTCTCCCCCACAAAACCTCCAAGGGATACCTTTATGTCGGCCAGAAGCGCCTCCTTTGACTTCGTGAAGACCTCCTCGCGGGGATGGTGGTGCACCACCCCGAGCGATTCGCGCCTGCCTATTATCGAGGCCTTGAAGACGTCGTCTGTGGGATGCAGCATATACAAGACTATCAGGTGTCCGCTCTCGTGGTATGCGACCATCTCTTTTTCCCTTGCCGTCATGTGGCGCCTGTGTTTCAGGCCCATCTCGATACGCTCTATCGCCTCGGAGATGTGTCTGAATTCTACGGCGTCCTTGCCATCCCTGGTAGCTATCAAAACGGATTCTTTTACTATATTTTCTATCTCGGCCGGGGTCTTGTATACGGCCTTCCTGGACAGTTTGGAGATATCCAGCGACGTCTTGTCATA
Organism: uncultured Planctomycetia bacterium; assembly: GCA_964590585.1. Taxonomy (GTDB): domain Bacteria; phylum Omnitrophota; class Gorgyraeia; order 2-01-FULL-45-10; family JAHFGN01; genus CAZPYQ01. The sequence continues at coordinate 23,456 of CAZPYQ010000002.1, forward strand.
TTTAACCTTGTTAAAATAATACGCGAATATCTTCTCCCTCTCTTCCAGGTTCGGCCGGTCTATATAAAGTTTCCTGTCAAACCTGCCCGGCCGGAGGAGCGCCGCGTCGAGATTAATCTCCGGAGCGTTCGTCGCGCCTATCACTATCACGTTCTCGTCTTTCTCCTGCAGACCGTCCATCTCCGCGAGGAGCTGGTTTTGCGTTGAATTGGTCTCTTCCGTACCGCCGAAGACGCTGAAGACCCTCTTCCTGGCTATGGCGTCAAGTTCGTCGATGAAGACGATACAGCCGCCGTAGCCGTAGGCGAGCTCTCTCGCCTTTTTAAAGAGCCTCCTTACCCTTGACGCGCCGACTCCGACGAATATCTCGACGAATTCGCTTCCGGACATGGAGAGGAACGGTATCCTCGCTTCCGTCGCCACCGCCTTGGCCAGATACGTCTTGCCGCAGCCCGGAGGGCCTATCATGAGGATGCCGCGCAGTATCTTCCCGCCAACCTGCTTGACCTTGGCCCTGTCCTTTATGAGCTGTATGACCTCCCACGCCTCGCGTTTCGCCTCATCCATGCCGATGACGTCGTCCCACTTGATGTTGACGAGTTCCCCTTTTATCTTCGCCTTGGATACCTTCGCCAGCCCCCCCTGCATGAACATCATGTACATGAAGACGAATATAGTGGCGTTTAAGGCAACCATGATAAGGTTTATCGGCATGGTCGCCAGGGTTATGTTCCTGTAGAAACTCTCGAGCGACATGAGCCCCCAGACCGCGAGTATCACGACCAGTATTATGACCAGTACTATAACGAACCTTATCCAGTACATCTTCCAGTACATCTTAAACTTGCGTGGTAACATTTGACACCTCGTGTAATAGCTGTATTATTTTAAAGTTTACGGCTCATAGTTTTTTCAGCGCCTCGTCCAACTCCAGGATCGCGCGTTCGTACTCTGCCTGTTTCGGCGCGATGCCGTGCCACTCCACCTTCTTTTCCACAAACGAAACGCCTTTACCCTTCACGGTGCGGGCGATGATGCAGGTGGGCCTGTCCCTGACGGCGGAGGCGGCGTCAAGCGCGTCCATCATCTCCCCGATATCGTGGCCGTCCGTCTCTATCGCGTTCCATCCGAAGCTCTCCCACTTCTTCCTGTATTCGCCCATATCCTTGACCTTGCAGCAGAAATCGTCTATCTGCAGTTCATTATAATCGATTATACCGCATACGGAGGAGAGCTTGTAATGGCTGGCGGTCATCGCCGCCTCCCACACCTGCCCCTCATTGGTCTCGCCGTCGCCCATTATGCAGTAGACCTTTATATCCAATTTATCTATTCTCGCTCCGAGCGCTATGCCGTTAGCTATCGAGAGCCCCTGCCCAAGCGAACCGCTCGAGGCCTCGATCCCGGGAAGCCCCAGTTGCGGATGGCCCTGCAGCGGGCTGCCGAGTTTTCTTAAACCCCATAACTTATCTTTAGGAAAATAACCGCAATCCGCAAGGACGGCATAGAGGGCCGGACATCCATGGCCTTTCGACAGTATCACCCTGTCACGAGACACCAGGAGAGGGTTCTTAGGATCGTGGTTCAGCTTATAATAATATAACGAAAGGAGTATCTCGACCAGAGACAAGCTTCCGCCCGTGTGGCCCGAACCGGCCAGAGTCAGCATCTTAAGGATGTCTTTCCTTATCCCAACGGCCTTCTTCTTCAGTTCCGGTATATCCGGCTTATTGCTCATCTTGCCTTCTTAATCTTATCTTTTACCTTATCCTGTTTCGGATCCAGTTCAAGAGATTTGCGCCACTCAAGCGTCGCCTTTTCTTTCAAGCCCTTCCTGTAGTATATATCGCCCATGTGGTCTCTCACCGTAGGATCATTCGGCTCAAGTATAACGGCCTTCTCCAACTCAGAAGACGCTTCGTCTATAAGGCCCTTCTGGTAATACGCCCACCCCAGAGAGTCTATGTATGCGCCGTTTAACGGCTCTATCTCGAGCGCCTTCCTTACGAGTACAACCGCCTCATCCAGGTTCACGCCCTCTTCGGCAAACATATATCCGAGATAATTATACGCATCAGCGAATTTACGGTCTAGCGCTATCGCTTTCCTTAAACTCTTTATGGAAAGCTCGCGGTTCTTCAACTTATCGTAAAGAACGCCTCTTAAAAAATGGGCCTTGGCGGAATCCGGGCTCAGCTCGACCGCTTTATCGCTATACGCCAGGGCCCTGGCGTTATCGTTAAGAGAACTCAAAACGGACGCCAGCGCTAGATAGAGATTAACATCTTTCCAGCCCTTTTTCAAGGCATTTTCTAATACGGCGAGGGCATCCTTATACTTCTTTTCTAATATGTGTAAATTCGCCCACTCCAGATATGCCCCTATATCATTCTGGTCCAGCGCCTCCAGCGTCCTGTATTGGCGCAGGGCATCTTCCGGCTTTTTTATCTTATAATAAGCGTACGCCAAACGGCGGTATAAATGAACATTGGAGGGCTCTATCCTTAACGCCTCTTCGTACCGCCTGGAGGCATTCAGGTAATCCTCCTTGAGTTCATACAATATGGCCAAACCTATATAGGCCTCGAGGTAGTCCTTCTTTAGCGCGACGGCGGAATTAAGCTCTCTTATCCCTGAATCGTACTTCTTCTGCCTGGAATATATGACGCCGAGGTTGAAGTGAAGGACCGGTGACGCCGCATTCTTCTCAATGAGCTTTTCGTATATGGCCGCGGCCTCGGTCATCTTCTCCTGCATGACATAGAGATCCGCCAATGAGGCCATGGCCTTGAGGTTATCCGGATGGGACCTTATTACCTCTTCGTATTCTTTCTGGGCGAGCTGGTACCGGCCTTCCGTGGTATATATGAGTGCTAGAAGGAAACGCGCCTTGACCTCTTCCGGATCGAGGGTCTTTACTGTGCCCAGTTCCCTGACCGCCGCGTCGCGATTTTGCGTAAGCAGATAATCAACGGCGAGCCGCAGGTGTATATAACTCGCTTCCGGATCGCGGGCTAAGGCCCTGGAATACTCCTCTATGGCGGCGTCTAACTTGCCGTCATTGTCATAAATTACGCCCATCATATAATGGGCAAGCGCCTCCCCCAGGGGCCCTTTTGACCCCGGGGGGGCGTCATCTACCTTCTCCCATACGGTCAGGCTGCGGCCTTTTGACGTATCGACTCGCGCGCTGGCCTCTTTTCCTGTCGCAACCGCCAGCAAGAGGACGGCGACCTGTATAAGGCTCAATATCCTTTTCAAATTTCCTAACCGATGGTGTATCTCTTCTTCTTGTGTCTGTCTCTTCTACGGCGCTTCTTTCTCTTATGGACAGCCATCTTATGCCGTTTACGCTTTCTGCCACAGGGCATATCATTCACCTCCTGACAATATGCTAGTAACCAGAAACCAGTGACCGGAAACCAGAATAAAAAGACTTCCGGTTTCTGTACTCTGGTTTCCGGTTACTTAATATATCACTTTATTCAACGGATACTCGATGATGCCTTGAGCGCCCGCTTTTTTAAGCCGGGGTATTATTATCCTGACCACCTTTTCGTCTATGATAGTATCGACATCGCACCAGCCTTCCCTGGAGAGGTTGGATATGGTAGGATTTTTAATCGCCGGAAGTATCTCAAGCACCGCCCGGAGGTCCTTTTTCGCCACGTTCATCTTGAGCCCCACTTTAGATTCCGCCAGGATGGCTCCTTTAAGGAGGAGTATCAGGTCCTCTATCTTGAGGCGCTTCCACTTGTCCTGCCATGATTTTGTGTTCGCTATAAGTTGCGTCGTGGATTCGCATACCGTCCCTATCACGCGAAGCTTGTTCGCCTTTAAGCTCGAGCCCGTCTCGGTAACTTCCACTATGGCGTCCATGCCCAGGCTGGTCTTCACCTCTGTCGCGCCCCAGCTGAATTCGACGTCGGCTTTGACCTTATTCTTTTTAAGATAAGCCTTTGTCACGCTCACAAGCTCCGTCGCTATCTTCTTTCCGGTTAGGTCCTTAACCGTTTTTATCCGCGAATCCTGCGGGACGGCCAGTACCCACTTAACGGGCTTAAGCGACTGCTTGGCATATATGAGGTCGCATACCCTGGTGACCCTGGAAGCGTTTTCCAGCACCCAGTCGTTGCCGGTTATGCCGCAGTCGAGTATTCCGTCTTCCACGTATCTGGACATCTCCTGGGCCCGAAAAAGCATCGTCTCTATCTCATCGTCGTCTATCGAAGGAAAATAAGACCGGTCTGCGACGGAGATGGCGAAGCCGGCCTTCTTGAACATCCTGATCGTGGCCTCCTGGAGGCTCCCCTTTGGTATCCCAAGTTTAAGTTTCATTTTGATTATCCTCTATGATTATTTTGAGGCCCTTTTTAATCTTCTTGCGCGAATATATCTTTCTATTCTTTACAACCCTCGCCTTAGGATTGATATGCCACCTTCTCCTGACTTTTATTAATGAAGCGGCCTTCTTTTTCATCAATATACGTATAATATTCTATATTAAGGACGAGAAGGTGTCAAGCGCATAGACCTGCTATTAAAAAAATGGGTGTCCCAAAAAGTTCAAAAAGTGACTGTCACTTTTTGTCACAAAAGTGACTGTCACTTTTTGCCTTCTATAAATCGCGATGCTTCATCGACCGACGCATTTTCGTGGACTATAGCGCGTATGGCCTTTATCATGCCTATGGGATTGGAGGATTGCCAGATATTGCGCCCCATATCCACCCCTGAGGCGCCGCGTTTTATGGCATCATGAGCTATGGTCAGCGCGTCGAGCTCCGTCTCCATCTTCGGGCCGCCGGCTATGACCAAAGGGACAGGGCATGCTTTTACCACCTTCTCAAAATCCTCGCAATAATAGGTCTTGACGAAATGGGCGCCGAGTTCCGCCGCTATCCGGCAGGCGAGCGACAGGTACCTGGCATCCCTTTTCTCCAGCTCCTTCCCGACGGCCGTAACGGCCAGGACAGGCATGCCGTATTCTTCCCCCTCGTCGACCAGCATGGAGAGGTTCATAAGAGTCTGGTGTTCGTGCTCGCTTCCGATATAAATGGATAGCGCTACGGCCGACGCGTTGAGGCGCACCGCGTCCTTCATGGCCACCGTGATACCTTCGTTTGAAAGGTCTTTTCCTACGATAGAATTGCCTCCCGATACCCGGAGGACCATGGGTGTTGAAGAAAGTTCATCCACCGATGTGCGGAGTACCCCGCGGGTCAGCATGAGCGCGTCCGCGAAGGCGATTAGCGGCGTTATCGTTTCGCGCGGGTTTTCGAGCCTCTTTACGGGTCCCAGGAAATAGCCGTGGTCCACCGCCAGCATGACGGTCTTTTTCGTAGCCGGTTTTATTATCCTCGCCAGTCTATTCCGCATTCCCCAATCCATTCGCGCGCCCTCCCTGTTTCGTACGACGTGCTGCGTACGGCGTTACCTCTGCGGTTCTATTATAACTTTTAAAGACTCCTTAGCGTCAGCCACGAGTTTAAACCCCTTTCCCGTCTCGGCCAGGCCGAGACGATGGGTTATCATGTCCCGGACACTTACCTTCTTCGCCTTTATAAGAGCAAGCGCCTCCTTATGGTCTTCGGGGCTGCCGGCATAAGAACTCGTCAGCGTGACCTCGGTCCTCCAGAACGTGTCGTTTATCGAAAGCGGTATCCTGACGTCTTTTGCGGTCGGGGAGAAGAAGAGCACCGTCCCGCCGCGCCGCACGCTCTTCAAGGCCTGTTCTATGGCCCGGGGCGAACCTGTTGTGACGAGGACGACATCCGCCGGCATGCCGGCATTCGCCTCGGCTATCCTTTTCGGCACGTCGCCTCCGGCGTCTATGGCCTCGTCGGCGCCGAATTTAAGCGCCGTCTTCATCCTGTAATCCACCACATCGGTCGCTACCACTCTTGCCGCCCCTCTTGCCTTTGCCAGATGTATGTGGAGTATGCCGGATATGCCGCTGCCTATTACAGCCACATAATCGCCCTTTTTAACGCCGGCTATCCTCTGGCCGCGCAGCACACAGGCGAGCGGCTCTATGAAGGTCGCCTCCTCGTAAGAGACCTCTCCGGGCAAAGGAAAGACTCCCCGTTCCACGTTTATGGCCGGCAGCCTCAAAAATTCGGCGAAGCCGCCCGGATGAAAATTGGTCTTACGAAGCGTCTCGCAGACAGTAGGATGGCCGCTCAGGCAATAGCGGCATGAGCCGCACGGCACGTGGTGCGCGGAGGCTATCCTGTCGCCTTTTTTATAACGCCCGGCGCCCTTATCTGCCTCGACAACGACACCAGCCACCTCGTGCCCGAGCACCAGCGGTACGCGGCCTATACGATACCATTCCATGACGTCGCTTCCGCATATACCGCCCGCCTCGACGCGCATGAGTATCTCGCCGGGCCCTATCTCGGGAACGGGCATCTCCTCAAGACGCACATCGTCGTTCGCGTAATACATGGCCACTCTCATAGCGGTAGAATTATATCACGCCCTCGTATTATTATCAACCTTGACATCGCGAGGCGGCGGAGATGGCGCGCGGTCATCTCTATTGACTATTTTCGCCCAAAGGATATAATGATATAAACTTTTATGCCGGATAAAAATACGTCCGATATAATCGATGACGCCGGGAGAATACCGCGATTCGCGTTTCTTTGGCATCGCCTCCCGGGCTACCGTTATAATACTGATCGCCTTAACGGTGACGGCGACTATACTCATATTCCTGCCGAAACATTAAAGAAAGAGGTAACCGCATGCTCAAATTTTTTCGCTCAAAGAACGTAACGAAGTTCGTGCTGTGGGTAATCATCATACTGATACTTCCGGCATTCGTCCTATTCGGGACGGAGAGGCTCTCGACGAATAAGGGGCCTAAGTTCGCCGGCTACATAGATTCCAAAAGGGTCTCTTTTAACGCACTGTATGAAAGCATGGCCGCGGTAAGGAGCCAGGCCGTCCTGAACTACTGGAACGACCGGGAAAGGGTGAGAGACATCATTAACGATAATGCCCTGGTAGCGAACCTTGCGTGGGAACGCCTTATCATGCTCTCCGAGGCGAAAAAGGATAAGATTGCTGTCACGGACCCGGAAGTGGCGGATTACCTTAAGGGGCATCCTATATTCTCAAGAAACGGGGTATTCGACAATAAGTTATACCAGTATATACTTCAGTATAATGTGGGCTTGAGCCCTAGAAGTTTTGAGGAGATAGTGCGCGATAACCTAAAAATTGTAAAACTGGAGGCCCTTGCCCTGAAGGATCCGGAGATTAAGAGGGACGAGTGGCTCGCGGGGATATCCGCCGGCGCAAAACCAATTATAGATTTTGCCGAGATAGATAAGTATTATAAATAGCTGTAAGCCGTAAGCGTTAAGCTATAAGCCAAAAAATCATTTCAGGAACTGCTTCAATTCCTTCATGAACTCGCCGACGTCTTTAAACTGCCTGTAGACGGAGGCGAACCTCACATAGGCTATCTCATCGACGTTGTGGAGACTCTTCATAACGAGTTCGCCGATATCCTTCGACCTGACCTCCCTTTCATGCTCCTTCTCCAGGCGGCGCGCTATGTCATCTGTCAGGCGTTCCATCCTGGCCACGCTCACCGGGCGCTTCTCGCACGCCTTCACGATGCCCATTAGGAGCTTCTCCCTGTTGAAGGCCTCCCGGCGGCCGTCCTTCTTTGTGACCATAAGGGGTATCTGCTCGACGTATTCGTAGGTGGTAAAGCGTTTCTTGCATTTGAGGCATGCCCTGCGGCGGCGGATGCTCCTGCCCTTCGCGCTCGCGCGCGAATCCAGGACCTTATCTTTAGAACTCCCGCAATAGGGGCATTTCATGCCTGCAACCTCACGATCCGTCATGCGTTATGCGTCTTGCGTAACGCTTTGATGCAAAGCGTATGACACAAGACGCAACAGATGTCCGTATTATTTTAAAACACGCACCTTCACCCCAGCCTGGCGGAGAAAATCCTTCGCCATCCTGTCGGGATAGGGGCCGTCTATGACGACCTCTTTTATGCCGGCATTTATGAGCATCTTGGCGCAGATGATACACGGCTGGATGGTAGAATATAAGATAGCGTCCTTGAGGCTGGTCCCGTGAAGGGCGGCCTGCAGAAAGGCGTTCTGTTCCGCATGCAGGCCCCTGCAGAGTTCGTGACGTTGTCCCGAAGGGATCTTAAGTTTCTCCCTTATGCAGCCGGTTATCTCGCAATGGGTTATCTTGCTCGGAGCGCCGTTATAACCAGTCGCCAGTATCCTCTTATCCTTTACAAGGACCGCCCCCACATGGCGCCTCAGGCAGGTCGAACGCTTTGAGACGAGTCTGGCTATATCAAGAAAATATTCGTCCCAGCCGGGCCTTTTTGCGGCATTTTTCGTCTTCATAACCCCCTCTGAAGGTCCTTATAGAGCGGAAAACTGTTCACGAGCCTTAAAACATCTTTTTTGACCCTCATTATGACCTCTTCGTCATCAGGCGCGTTCAGGACGCTGGTTATATACGAAGCTATCTTCTTCATCTCGGGGACCTTCATCCCGCGCGTCGTCACGGCAGGCGTCCCTATCCTTATGCCGCTGGTGACAAAAGGCGGTTTCTTATCGAATGGGATGAGGTTTTTATTGACCGTTATGCCGGCGCGGTCTAATGCCCTGGAGGCGTCGCGGCCGCTCAAGTTTATATTCCCAAGATCGACCAAAAAAAGGTGCGTATCCGTCCCGCCTGAAACGATCCTGTACCCGGACTTCGCCATCTCATGCGACAGCGAAACCGCATTGTTAAGGACCTGCCCCTGGTATCTCTTGAAGGCCGGCGCGGAGGCCTCCTTCAACGCAACCGCCTTGGCGGCTATGACGTGCATAAGGGGGCCACCCTGTATGCCGGGAAATATCTCATTGTCTATCTTCTTCGCAAATTCCTTCTTGCACATGATGATCGCGCCGCGGGGCCCCCGCAGCGTCTTGTGGGTGGTCGTCGTGACAAACTCCGCCACGCCCACCGGACTCGGATGCAGCCCCGTAGCGACCAGGCCGGCTATGTGGGCCATGTCTACAAATAAAAGCGCGCCGACTGAATCGGCGATGTGCCGGAACCTCTTGAAATCTATCGTGCGCGGATAAGCGGACGCCCCCGCCAGGATCATCCTGGGCCTGTGCCTCTTCGCCAGTTCCATGATCTCGTCATAATCTAGCATCTCCGTCTTGCGGCTCACTCCGTAGGGAACTACCTTGAAAAGCCTGCCTGAAAAATTACGGGGATGTCCGTGCGAGATATGTCCGCCGCAGGCCAGATCCATCGCCAGGACCGTGTCGCCGGGCCTAAGGGCGGCGAAATAGACGGCCATGTTCGCCTGTGTGCCGGAATGCGGCTGGACGTTTACATGTTCGGCTCCGAAAAGTTTCTTCGCCCTTTCGATCGCGAGCGTCTCCGCCTTATCAGCGTTATGGCATCCGCCGTACCACCTCGCGCCGGGATAGCCTTCGGCGTATTTATTCGTAAGGACCGACCCCTGGGCCTCGAGGACCGCCGGGGAGACAAAATTTTCGCTCGCGATAAGTTCAAGGTTATCGTGCTCCCTCTTGACCTCGCCCAGGATCGCCTTGTAGACCTCGTTATCTTCTTTTTTTAGATGGCTCATGTTTTCGCTCTCTTTTTAAACGCGCCTCCAACTCCTTCATCTGTTCCACGCGTCTTGCGTGGCGCTCGCCCGCGTGGGCGGTATCAAGCCATACCCTGACGATGTCCCTGGCCTTATCCCCTTCGGTATAACTTGCCGCGATGACGAGTACATTGCAATCATTGTGTTCGCGGCTCAATCTTGCCAGTTCCGTATTATAACATGCCGCGGCCCTGACGCCGGGGAGCTTATTGGCTATTATAGCCATGCCTATGCCCGACTTGCATAAAAGGATGCCTTTTTCAAATTCGCCCTCCGACACGGCCTTCGCCACATCGAAACCTATGAGAGGATAGTCGCACGACTCTTTCGAGCACGTGCCGAAATCCTTGACGGCATATCCCGCCTTTTTCAGGAATTCCAAAAGATCGTTTTTTAATTCAAAGCCTCCGTGGTCGCTTCCCAATGCTATCCCGGTCATCCCGCACCTGCTTTCTTTATACCCCGCGCCTTCCTTAAAAGTTCTCACGACTTAAGAAGATGCGGGGTTATCCTTTCTATCTCTTTTTTTATCGTCATAAGGGTATATGCGTAATCCTTGAGCGGACGCCCCATGGGGTCAAGCACATCCTCGCCGAGACGCGGCCTGTCACCCGGATCTTTTTTAAATTCCGTAAGGAGAAACGTTTTGCCTACAGCATCCGGGACGCGGTCTATAATCTCCTCTTTATGCGCCTTCTCCATTACCAATATGAGATCCGCCTGTCTTATCATCTTTTCCGTAACGAGCGCTGTTTTATGCCCTGATACGTCCACGCCCTCTTTTTTCATGACCTCTATGGTATTCGCCGTAGGCGAATACCCGCTTAAGGCTCCCGTGCCCGCGGAGATGACGTTTATATCGTCCCTTCCCTTTTCTTTTAGGTATCTCTTCAGGAGCCCTTCGGCCATTATGCTCCTGCAGCTATTTCCCGTGCATACAAAAAGTACGGTCATGCCTTCAGTCGTCCCTCTTTTTAAAACAGGTTCTCATTATCTCGGATTCCGGTATCGCGCCGCGCCTCAAGATCCTGGGGGCTTTGCCCGTCATATCGACTACGGTGGATTCCGTGCCTATGTGCGTTGTGCCGCCGTCTAAAACGGCCTCGATACTGCCGTAAAAATACCTTAAGACGCCTTCGGCGTCCGTCGCGGCGGCCTTGCCGCTCAAGTTCGCGCTTGGAACTATAAGGGGCCGCCCCAGGGCCTTTATCAGTTTAAGCGCGACTCTATTGTCGGGTATCCTGAACCCCATGCTCTTGCCCGAAGGGGCCCTAAGGATCATGGTCAACGGCCCCGGCCAGAACTTTTTAGCCAGCCTTTTGATTTCCGGTGTCAGCGCACATCGCAGATTCTTGATCGTTCCTACGTTGTCGAGGAGCACCGTCAGGGGCTTGGTTTTGGGCCTCTTCTTGACCCTGTATATCCTCTTCTCGCACGCCCTGTCAAAGGCCTTTGCGCCCAGGCCGTATACGGTCTCCGTGGGAAATGCCACGAGGCCGCCTTTTTTCAGGATGCGGGCGCATGATCTTATCGCCCTCATATCGGGGCGATCAGGATCTATCTTGAAGACCTTTGTTTTTATCAATTACGGATCTGGCTAAATTCTTTTTAAGGCCCTCGAGACGCCTTGTTATCCTTTTATCTTCCAGGGAAAGCATCTCCAGGGCGAGTATGCCGGCGTTCTTAGCACCCGTCTTACCTATGGTAACGGTGGCGACGGGAACCCCTGACGGCATCTGGACCGTAGAAAAGAGGGAATCTATGCCTTTGAGCTCCCTGGTCTCCATCGGCACGCCTATGACGGGCAGGGTCGTGTGGCTGGCTATGACCCCTGCCAGGTGCGCGGCTCCGCCTGCGCCGGCTATTATTATCTTTAACCCCCTGCCCCTCGCCGATCTGGCGTAACGCCTCGCTGCCTCGGGGGATCTGTGAGCCGACAGGATCTTAAGTTCGTTTACTACGCCGTTTGAATCGAGCACCCCTTTAGCCTCCCGCATTACAGGCAGGTCAGAGTCGCTGCCCATCACAATCGAAACCAGTGGCCTTGGCATTTTTAGGGCTCCTTTTCGTCACATCCTATTTAACGCTTTCGCGGCGATATCCTTCCGGTAATGCATGCCGTCGAATTTTATCTTCTCTATCGCCTTATAACAATTATCTATCGCGCTTTTCAGGTTGGCGCCGAGCGCCGCGACAGTCAGGACGCGGCCCCCGGTCGTGATGTAGGTATTGCCGCCGTTGGTACCACGCTGGCCCTTCTTCGTCCCGGCATGGAAGACCACTATATCCTTCATGGCCTCCAGTTCTTTCGTCCCCAGGCCTTTTATCTCGGCGCCTTTATCATAATGGCCCGGGTAGCCTCCCGCGGCGGTGACTACCGCCACGCACGGCCTCGGGTCCCACTCCAGGACCAGGCCCTTGAAATCGCCGTTTATGGCCCTCTCCATGACATCGACCAGGTCCGTCTTGAGCCTCGGCAATATCGCCTGGGTCTCGGGGTCGCCGAATCGCGTGTTGAACTCAAGTACCTTAGGTCCCGTCTTCGTGACCATTATGCCGACGTACAAAGCGCCCTTATAGGGCTTGCCCTCTTTTATGAGCCCCAGGAGCATGGGATTTAAAATCTCCGCCGCCACTTTTCTATACATATCATTTGTAACAACCGGAGCCGGAGAGTAGGCGCCCATTCCTCCGGTATTGGGCCCCCTGTCGCCGTCATAAGCGCGTTTATGGTCCTGGCTCGAGGCGAGCGGGACGAAGTCCTTTCCGTCCGCTATGACTATTAAAGACGCCTCTTCTCCCTCCAGGCATTCCTCTATAACTATTTTCATGGCGGCGGGGCCGAATATATTATCATCCATCATGCTTGATACTGCCTTCTTCGCCTCTTCATTATTCTTGCAGACCACCACACCCTTTCCCGCGCAGAGGCCGTCCGCCTTTACCACCACGGCGCCGTCCGGCCGGGCAGCCAGGTATTCCTTCGCCTTTACGCTGTTATCGAACACCCTGAAATCGGCGGTGGGGACGCCGAATCTTTTCATCATCTCTTTCGCGAAGACCTTGCTGCCTTCCAGCCTGGCCAGATCCTTCCGGGGACCGAATATGCGCAAATTCTCTCCCTCGAAGGCATCCACTATGCCCTCCACGAGCGGAGTCTCCGGCCCGACTACGGTCAAGTCTATCGCCTGGCTCTTGGCAAAATCCACCAGCGTATTTACGTCTTCCGCTCTTATATTTACCAGCTCCGCCTGGCGGCCTATCCCGCCATTGCCCGGAGCGCAGTATATCTTAGTGACCTTAGGGCTCCTGGCTATCTTCCAGATAAGCGCGTGTTCGCGGCCGCCTGAACCCACCACCAGTATCTTCAACGCAACGGCCCTCCCTGTTAGACGATAACGACCTTGTTTTTTCCCCTGGTGACCTCTCCGATAATATAAGACCTTAACCTGAAACGCGCCAGGATCTTTTGCGTTAATCCGGCATCTTTCTTGTCCAGGATCATCACAAATCCTATGCCCATGTTGAAAGTCGTGAACATCTCTTTAAGCGACAGGCGCGACTTCCGGGCCACCAGAGAAAATATGGCCGGCGCCTTCCAGCTCTTCTCCCTTATGACCACGTTCATACAGTCGGGCACGACGCGCGGTATATTGCCGTAGAATCCTCCTCCGGTTATATGCGCCATCGCCTTTATCTTTACTTTCTTAAGGACCTCCAGCGCCGGTTTCACGTATATTACGGTCGGCACGAGCGCCATCTCCCCTACGAGCCCCTTAAGCTGCTTCTTCGAAAATATCTTCCTTACAAGGGAGTAGCCGTTTGAGTGGAGCCCGCTAGATTCTATGCCCAGGACCATATCGCCTGGCCTTACGTTTCGGCCGTCTACGATGTCGCGTTTGTCGATTATACCGACGCAAAAACCGGCCAGGTCATAGTCTTTTTTTCTGTAGAGGCCGGGAAGCTCCGCGGTCTCCCCGCCCAGGAGGGCGCATCCCGCCTGGCGGCAGCCCTCGACTATGCCTTTCATTATATCCACCGCCGTGACGAGTTCGATCTTGGAGGTCGCGAAATAATCCAGGAAGAATAGAGGCCTTGCCCCCGTCACAACACAGTCGTTAACGCACATGGCCACCAGGTCTATGCCGACCGTATCATACCTCTTAAGGCCTTCCGTAAGGAGTAGTTTTGTGCCGACGCCGTCTGTCGAAGCTACAAGGACGGGCCTTTTATATTTACGCTTATCTATCTCGAATAATCCGCTGAAACCGCCTATCCCGCCCAATACGCCAGGCGTCTCTATCTTTTTTATCATGGGCGCTATGAGATCGACGAACCTGTCGCCCTTTGCTATATCGACCCCTGCCCTTTTATAAGTTATGCCTTTCATACCTTTTTTAACCCTCCCCAACTCCCAATTTATTACCCTATTATCCGCCTCAGAACCTCCTGATACGCCTCTTCCACATTGCCAAGATCCCGGCGGAACCTGTCCTTATCGAGCTTCTCCTTCGTCACGCTGTCCCACAACCTGCAGGTATCCGGCGAGATCTCGTCGGCGAGGATTATCTTGCCGTGGGAGCGCCCGAACTCCAGTTTAAAATCAACGAGTATGAGCCCCTTTCCGGCAAAGTACTTTTTAAGGACGTCATTTACCTTAAACGAATACTTCGCTATCTCACTCATCTCTTTCCTGGTCGCTATCCCGAGAGCCGTGATGTGATACTCATTAAACAGGGGGTCGTGAAGGGAGTCGTTCTTGTAATGGTATTCCAGGACGGGTTCTTTAAGTTCGATGCCCTCCTCCATGCCCAGGAGTTTCGACATCCCGCCGGCGACGATATTCCTTATGGTCACCTCAACTGGCACTATCTTCACCTTCTTTATGAGCATATCCCGGTCGTTGATAGATTTAACGAAGTGGGTGGGCACCTTTTCCGACTCCAGAAGTCTGAAGAGGACGGCCGATATCCTGTTATTGACCACGCCCTTGCCGATTATGGTGCCGCGTTTTGTGGCGTCGAACGCCGTGGCATCGTCTTTAAATTCCTGGATGAAGAGGTCCGGATCGTCGGTCTCATACACCTTTTTGGCCTTGCCTTCGTAAACCAACTTCCTTTTTTCCATGTCAACTCCTTGCAATGGCATAAGTAACCGGAAACCAGAGTACGGTAACCGGAATATGGTTTCTGGCCACCGGCTACTGGTTTCTTACGCCATTTTTTAACTCTATATCCCTATGCGTCTAAATATCCTGTCCACGTTCTTCAGGTGATAGCGCAGGGCAAAAAGATCCTTTAATTCTTCGCCCGTAAACAGGGCCGCCAGCTCGTCATCCTCGAGGAGGGCGGATTTAAAGTCTATATTCTTATCCCTCGAAACGAACGCTACCTTCTGCACCTTCTCATATGCCTCGTTCCTCGTATATCCCTTTCCGATAAGTTCCAGGAGGACCCTCTGCGAAAATATGATACCCCTGGACCTATCCAGATTATTCGCGCAGGCCTCCTTGTCGACTACAAGCTTCATCACAAGATCTGTGAATTTATTCAGCATGTAGTCCAGGAGTATCGTCGAGTCCGGCAGTATGACGCGCTCCACGGAAGAATGGGAGATGTCGCGTT
>CAZPYQ010000003.1:0-14870 GCA_964590585.1 uncultured Planctomycetia bacterium
ATACCGGAGAAATAAAATATTTTCAAAGGGATATACTGAAGGATGAGGATATAGGCGAGGCGAGACGCCTGATAAAGGAGATGCTCGCCGAAGGCCGCGAGCACCCTAAACTAAACGGTGTCTTGGGCCTGGTGCGAAGCCTAAGGATGAAAGCCGGCGAGAGAAGGATAATCATTTTTGGAGAATATCAGGTAACCGCTCAGAAGATAGCAAGGCTATTAGAAACAAATATGCCGGAATTGCGAGGCGGGCTCTTATTGGGAAGGGGCGGGAAGCGCGGCATGAAGCCGTCTGAGCAGCGCGATATCGTCGACAGGTTGCGGCGCGGCGAACTTGACTATGTGGTCGGGACGTCGATACTGGAGGAAGGGTTGGATGTTCCGGCGCTAGATTATGTAATAGAATATGAGCCGGCTCCTGATTCGCGCAGGATGACCCAGAGGGGAGGCAGGGTTGCCCGGATAAAGCCCGGGGCCGTCTATACCTTTGTGGCGTCCGATACGCCCGAAGAACATTCCTTTACCACAGCGAGACGCAAGGAGGCATTGTCGAGACGCATACTCGAGCGGTATAAGCGCCTGGCCGGATACGAATACGCGGGCCGTTTGTTTTTAGACGAAATAACACCCTCGGGCGGCGGCGCCGACATAAGACAATCCTCAAGCGGCAAAGAGATGTGGGGCAAGGTTAAGAGGCGCCTCCTGGACACGTCTCTACCTGTCACAAGATACTTCTTGCGGACAGCGCTTACGGTCGTCGCGCTCGACCTTATTTCGAAACTCATAGTCTTTGCCGCGCTTCCATGTCAATACGTAGCCAGGCATGGCATATGGTCAGAGTTCCCTCTGCCCGATCTATCCAAAGGTGTGTATATAGAGCATACCGGACACGCCTTTCGCCTGCCAGTAGCCGCCTCTATTGTCTTCCTTATCATAGCGCCTGTCGCAGTTAAACTCATCTGCGACTTCTGGAATATCTGGATAGATAAGGCCGAGAGATATTTTGAAGACGATCCCGATGGCCGCATGATATTCAAAATTTATAAACGGCTTATCTTATTTACAGGTATGGTACTGGGCCTTTTGACCGGCTGTAATTGGTCAAACGCGCTGGTAAGCTCCTTAACCGGTTATACGGTGAACTGGATATCCTACTTCGCGGAATTAAACGGCGCTCTTTACTCATTTGGCACCAGCATCGCCGATATAGCCGGATACATCTCTGCGAGGCTTTTCATGGAGCCTTTATACTATTGCCCCGTGTTATTCGGCACAACGGCCCTGGCCGCTATTACGATTTATACCACTATCAGGGAGAGGGGGAAGAAGAGGCCGGTAGACCTCCAGGCGGAGGCAGAGTCTTCTCAAAAGATAGCGGGGCTGATACACAATCTATTGCTCGATTCCGACCCTTTTAAGAGGGCCGAGGCGGTTTCCGCAATAGGGGATCTTTTGGATATGGGTTTTAAAGATATCCTGGAGAAGGCCAGGCGGGATGACCCCTCCGCCGGGGTCAGGGCCGCGGCTCACGAGGCGTTGGAGAATATGAAATTGGTGGCCACCATATCGGGAAAATTGCATTACGATTCTTTAGGCCTTGCGCCCCAAGATTTGCCTTTTGAGGATATGGCGGTTGTCTCCGATGCGCACGGTTACTTCGATAAATTGCGCCGTTTGGTTTGGGGGTATAAAAGGGTATACGGCGAAGGGAACAGATTGGTCTTCCTCGGGGATCTCTTCGGAAGGGGCGAGGAAGGCTTAGGCGGCGCCGAAGATCTCTTTGGCAAAGAGGCATTCGATATAACCCCCACAGCCATAGTGGAAGGGGTATACGGAGAAGACGGGATGGTAGACAGGGGCGAGGCCGTCGCTATCCTGGGGAATCATGACCTGGAATTTTTGGCCGTCATGCTGGAAGAAGATACTGGCCATTTCCCGAAGGGCAGGTTCAGGGATTGGATAATAAAAGGAGGCGGGAAACTGATATTGCGCGAGGTCGGCATAAAGGTGGATATCGATAGCAATGAGAGCCTGAAGGCGGCTTATGAGGCTGTAAGAAGAAACGAACGGTTACTTACGCTCGCGCATAATATAAGGATGAAGGGACTCATATATCATACGGCCAATAGGACCCTGTTTACCCATTGCGGGATTCCGATCGATTCCAGAGGAAGGCCGTTTACCTACAAAGGCATGGAGAGAAAGGCCGCTCTGGACGCGCTCTCCGGGGACATGCGGCTGGAGACCGGATACTTCAGGGACTATTGGACGCTTTTGGGCTCGCCGGACCCAGTCTCAGCGCGTTCGCCTTTTACAAGCGATCCGAACCTGGCGAGCGACGAAGATTTTTCGGGCATCCTCCAGGAATTTGGCGTTGACCGTGTGGTGAACGGGCATTTCAGGATACCCGATTTCAAAGTCGATAAGGAAGGCAGGCTCATCACGATAGATATCGGTTTCAGCCGCAGGCGAGAAGGCGGGATTCTTATCTACGACAGGCATGGCATCCATTTCGCCAATGTCACGCGAAAGAGGCGCACCACCATAACAAGCGTCAGGCCCTCCGGAGATGGAGACTTCGTTGAGCCGCGCCGGGCCCCATACTTCGACAAAGGCTCAGTACAAGGCCCTGAGCAAGGTCGAAGGGCCTCATCGAGTGGCCAGGACACTGACGATATTCCGCAGTGGGGCAGGGCCCGGCCGATTTATATGATAGGGACGAGGCGGGTGTTTCACGATTTAGAGATGCATGAACGCGCGTTAGAATCCATAGGGCAGTCGTACGCCGAAGGCCTGCCGAACGCGATAAATGGCGGAAAAATCATCTCCATCGCCGCGGCCAGCGGCATAGACGCGCGGGGCAGGAGGACGGTTTCGCGCAAGCTGCGCAGAATAGAGAAACTCTTCAAACGCCGTCATCCCGCCGCAGCCGGAAGGTCTTACCAGATATGTCTTATGGAGCCGCAGAGGGTAGACAGGCCGCACCGGTTGTGGACCAGCGGCGACGGTCTGGAATATGCCTATTCTTTGACACTTTTTGCGAACAACTATCTTGAAGAGCCAGGTTTGACAAGGATACTTATGACTGAACAACTATTTTTGGACACGCCTGAAAAATTTATAGTTTCGGAAATCCTGGGGATGTCGGACAGGATAATAACGAATTTTGTGGAGGCATGTTCAGATACCGTTTCGGCAAGCCCGGTCTTATCTTACTCTGATGAGATGGAGGGAAGGGCTAGGAGGCGGATAGACGGTTCTATTGCCAGCCTGATCGTGAACAGGCTCGGTTTCGCGGCCCGCCTTGAGAATATGGTCTGCTACATGCTCGCCAAGGACGAGAGCATATCCAAAGACGACAGGCGGGTCTATATAAATATGGCGAAGTCCTTTATCGCCATCGAAGGCGCGGCGAGCGTGTTGAAGATAATCGCTCTCTCGACCGCGGCGGGTGTATGGGCCCTGGTCCCTTTCGGCGTAACGGCCGATATCATATTGGCCGTAAGCGCGGCGCTCGCGGTTATCTTAGTATTCTTCGGAGGCATAACGCGCGAGGGGGTAGCGCTGTGTTTTAAATTCCGGAACTTCAAAACGCCCATGCTGGCGATATTCGCGCTTACCTGGATCCCGGAGTTCATAGGGTTCACCATATCCATACCCGTCCAGATAGGCCTGAATTCGGCGATGCATAGAGTGAGAGAGGAATATGCGGCGCAGAATGGCTTACAAAGCGACGCTATCTACAGGCGGCTGGCAAGGTCCTGCCGCCTGATTATACGTTTTTTTGTAAGTTTCTTTACCGCCTACCGGTTGTTTATCCATGGGTTTTTCCATTTAAAAAAATTGAGGAGGATAGTCATATCCATCGAAACCGCGCTCAGACATTCAACGTTAAATTCGCTCTATATAACCACTGTGTTGAAGGATTCATATCTGGCGGCGGAATATATAGAAGAGGCTCAAACAGCCCTCCTTGACGAAGGCGCCTCCTTCAAGATAAAGGGCGGCAAAAGACGCAGGGACAGGTTTGAGAGTGATCTCAAAAACGGTGTACCGGTCCTTTTCATAGACAGCGCCAATAGTTACATGCGCCTAAAGGAAAGGATAAGGGCATTCGATATGGACTATGACCCATCGAAGGTCTATGTATTCGATATAGACAGGTATATCGCCTTATCTTCGGAAGATAGGGGGTGGGCCGATTGCATAGTGACTTTGGATGATTTTGTAATGAAACATCGTGAATCGGAAAATGGCTACGACGGGCGAGACGATATGTGCTCATCCTCAAGCGGAGATGATGCGCCCTTGTATCCTTTCAATAAATGGTACATGCGCGCGGCGGATATAACGTTTGCCCTTCTCCTGACGGCGCCGTTCGTCACGTCTTTACTTATAGTGCCTCTTCTCATCAAACTTGCCGCAAGGGGCACTTGCGGCAGCGAGCCGGTATTCTTCATTCCCGAAAGGATGGGTTATAAATCAAAACTCTTCAGGATGGTAAAATATCGCACGATGATAGAGGGTAAAGAACTCCTGTCTATCGGAAGGATACCTTTAGGGGCCATATTGCGCCTTAGCGGCATGGACGAACTGCCGCAGGTTATAAATTTATTTAAAGGCGATATGAGTCTATTCGGCCCGAGGCCCTTGCCTGTCCGCGAAGTGACGCCTGAATACGAAGAGGGTGTCCTGGCAATAAGGAAACCGGGCTTTATCGGCATAGTAGCCTCCCTCCTCGGGCCTGGCCGCGGGACGCGCACATGGCCGATAGACGAGGAGATACTAGCGGAGCGCTACGAGATAGAGCACTTTACCTTTATATGGGCGTGCCGGCTGATTGGAAGGACTGTCGCTTCGATCTTAAAGAATATCTTTAAGGAAAGGCCTCAGGGATGGCACCTGCCGCTTGCCAGGCTGGGAATAAGCAGTCCCCGGCAGGATTTCGCGGGAGAAGCGACTGAGAATGTCGGGCAATTTTCGAGCGATGATAAAAGTTTACGCGCTAAGGCGCCGCCAAAAGGCCGCGAAGTCTTTACGGATTTATCGGATTTAGCCAATCTGAAGATAGGCGATAAGGTTATTTTGGAAGGCGAGGATTTTCTGGTATTCAGAGATTTTCCGGAATATCCGGATGTTAAGCTTGCTGTCAATATGTCAGAGCGCGATGCAAATCGAAAATTCGTGGTTATCAAAAAGGCGTTGACGGAAGGCGAAACAGGGTTTGCGCTGGACCCCGCGATCTCCGGAAGGGTGCTTGGAGACTCGGCCGGCAATTCTGTTATATTGATGTCATATGTGAATCTGATAAAAGGCGCCATGGATGCCGGCGTCATAGAGAGCGCCGAAGAGGGCACTACAAAATACGATGAGATAATAAGGTTCTGGATGAGAAGACTGCAGGACCTTACGGATAATGGCAGGCGGGCCTCATCGAGCGGGGGACATGTAAACATCCTGGATAAAGAATCGTATCTGCTTGAGCCCGAGTCCTTTACCTACCTGGCGGGTTATGGCGGCGAGGGGCTTAACCTTATCGAACTTATTATGGAGGCGTGGAAAACTTACAGCGCCGCCAATCGTCTGGAGGAAGACTGGTCATTGGTCGTGAGCCCATTGGGGGGATTACGCTATTTTTATCTGGAGGATAAGTCTGGCGGTAGGAAGCGTATCCTGTGGGATCAATTTAACAATTTCGCCATGGCGCTACTATTCGTTTCTTTAAGCGAAAAGGCCGGCGAGGCCTCCCCGGCCGAAGACGAAGATTTTTATGACAAAATGACCGCCGGTGTAGCGAGCCTTTTCACGATGCTTGCCGACAGGAAAGGACTTTTTGTTCAGGCCAATGAGCGCCGGCCGCGCGTAACGCGCCTGGCCTTGAAGAGAGAATATGGAGGTTTTCGAGGAACGGATCTAATCTTTTACGGCGCGCCGCTTAATGAATTGGAGAAAAAAGACGGCCGGTACGCCTATCTTCCCGCATACCCGTATTTTCCCATGGATGAGGCCTTGCCTCATTTCCATGCTGCCACAGAAAGGATGAGACCTCATGTCAGAGAGGTTACAAGGTTTAGGTGCGAAGACGCCCGTGATTCGCTCATAGCCGAGAGGGATGAATTAATCCGGACAACCGAACTCGACGATACGGCAAGGCGCCACATATTGAGGGCTATCCAGGGCGGGGGCAGGTTAGCGCTTTTATTAAGCCGCAACCCCAGCGAGCATGACAAAATAATAAACCGGATAATCCTGTATGCCGATATGATAACGTCAAAGGGCCCTATCAGCGCAAGGGATAAGGAGAGGGTCCTTCGGTTTATTAAAAGATTTCTCGAAAGCTATGAAGCGATATTGAATGAATGGGATGATGGCGGCGCAGAGGGGGATATCGCTTTAGGTAAAGACCGGCGTTCCTCCAGCGGTGTTTCGCCTGACACGGTTGACGCGTGGGATAAGAAAATTTCAAATCCCGTGGTTTCGGTCGTCCTCAAAGGCCTTAAGGAGCGCAAGGTGTATCTGGTATCCGACTTGGCGAATATCTGCCGCAGGGTCGGTGGGGTCGGCATATCTAATCTAATAACCTATGTTAAAACACCCATAATGCCGCTTCTCGGGACGGCGATAGGCGACGGAGATATGCTCGTGAGGGTAGCCGTGGGGCTCGGAGCAGGAGGCAGATCTTTCGCTTACATGCCGGAATCACTGGCCGCCGCGAATGGCTGGCCGTACCAGAAAAGAGCGGCGAGGGGGCCGGCGATGGCGTCGCAGACGATTACGATAGGGCAATTTCTTGATGTGGTCAGCTCGGACATGCGTCTTGTAAACGAACTTGAAGCAGCCGTGGCGAAATACAAAAAGATGCCGAAAAAGACCGATGGCCTGGGGGTCATATCCAGGATCGATGAAAATATCGGCGGCATAGATATAACGGTAAAACAGCTCGTCATTAGCGGTACTTACAGTCCCGGAAAAACTGAAAAAGTTTTTAATACGGTTATGGTCGTTAACGGCGGACCGTTTCACTACGCCTATTATAATCTCAAGTCATGGGACGTGGCCGAGGAAGCGTTCAAGGAGGCCTCTAATATTATAATGACGATGTCTGGCGAGGAGATGATGTCATCCGAGAGAGCTTTAAGGCGGCTCAATAAGGCGATAGGGCCATATTGTTCAAAGAAGGATAAAAGGATAAAGATAGCACGGAAGCGAGTAAGCGAAAGACCGGGCGAAGATGCTTATTTGGAAGAGGTAGCGCATCGCCTCGATCCCGAAAGGCGAAAAGATGCGCTAGAAAAGCGGCAAAAGGAGGCGGCGAAGGCCCAGGAGGCGATTTCTAAGATTGAGAAGATCGTTTCACGGATTGGCCGGCCGGAGAACCGGGCGCCGGATAAGGTGTCGGATGAAAAATTGCGAAAAGACGTAAAAAGACTGAAAAAACTTATCCCTATTGCGAAAAGGGCCATGGCCCCCTGCGATAGAGACAGGGATGCGGTATTTAACGCAGAGACGCTCGTAGCGCTTATAGAACGCGAACTCGCCGAAGATAGAAACCTCCGCCGGTCCTCTACCATCGACCACCTTCACTTACGAAGTGGAGACGGTGGCCGCGAGTCGTCGAGCGGGAAAAGGGAGCAGGTAATGGCGCTTTCCATGGTAGAAGGGTATCTTGCCTCTACCGGAGACAGGGTTACGCGTGATTTAACGGAGCGTGTCGCGCGTTTCCTTCGTAATTATTCTATGGATAGAGAGTCCTGGTTACGGGACATCCATGGATTGAATGAAGAGCGATATATCCCGTTTGCCCACTCGTTAAATTTTATATATACCGTCTTAAATGACCGGCAGACGGCGATGCTCGCGCTGAAAGAGCTTGACGCCTACGGACTCTACAGGATGATTCCAAAAATAGTTCCGTCTATGGCTGAAGAGGCCATCGTCCAGTTCGTGAAGGACCGGCCGCAGGATGCCCGCCGCGCGTTCATATGGTCGGGGCCTTCGACAAAAAAGATTATTTATGAGGTGGTAAAGAACGCTGGGGTATCAAGTAACGGCCTTTTAAAATGGATGGAAAAACACCTGGAAGATAGGCCGTACAAGGTCACGTATAATGCATCCTCTGAACCGGAAGCCGGTTTCCAAAGGTTTAAGGCATTGTTCAGGGAATATGCGGCGCAGGAACGGCCGGATGGGAGAATGTTGCCCCTCCTGGAGCTCATGGATTTGGACGCCGAATACGATAATACGGGAATTGCAACGGTGGTGAAGGCGGTCGGGCGGAAGAACGCTGGAAGGATGTATTTAGGGACCATAAAGGGTAAAGATATAAATATCTCTTTGGGAAGCTTTGCGGCGAGGTCTGTAAGAATCAGACTGGTTCCTGACTGCGGAAACAATCTGCGTATCAGGATATATCTGGCCGGGGAAGAAGAAAAGGGGTGCATCTACAGCGGTTATTATGATTTCTCCAGTAACAGGTTCATCTCTATCAAAGAGCAGTATCAAAGGTGGTTTGAGTCCGGCCTAGGCCCCGTGCCGGAAGAGTTTCTGCCCCTTCCGGTCGCCGAGACATCCGAAGGGTCCGGTAATTACTGGGCCTATCTATTCAATAGATACGGCACTAATCTTATAGTCAGGTTGAGCCTGGGCAAGGATGTGCCCGCTAAGAACCTGGAGATGCCTTACATATCTCCTCGCGATGGCAGTATTAAAAAAGGCTGCGCCTGGGGTATCGCCCGTCATATCCATGGCAGGCGGTACATTGAAGTCAGGACCGAACCGGACGAATCCTCCCCTTTAATAGCCGGTTATTATTGGAACCCCAGACATAACGTACGAAAGCCTGGCAAAGATACCTATAAGACCTCCCGCGGCGATTTCGAACTTGCGTACTGCCCCGGCGCCGCTCCGTATGGAGCGCCTGCCACGGCGATAATCAATAGATATTTCAGGGCCGGAATGGCCGACGGCATGACGCTCAGAGTGCCCTTTGCGCCTGTCGTCAACCTGTATAACCCAGCGACCCGCAAGCAGATACGGATAGAGCGTGGAAGAGAATATGGCAATGGCGAATATCTCCTTGCGACTACTCCTTTCGAGGACTCGCGTCTCGATATATGTAAGGTATGCCTGCAGGAAGCGAAACCCGGCGAGGTCCGCAGGATGGAAAGCCGATACTACGAAGAAGAGGAAGACGCCTTTCTTTTGGGCTTTAGGGAACTGCTGTACAGGTTGACAAGATGGAATCGAGGCGGTGGTATCCCCGGACCTGTTATGATAAATTTGAGCCCCAGCGGTTCCGCGCTCTCAAGTTTACCGTCTTCATACGCTCATCTGGATATGGGGCCTGGTTTCAAGAACGCTTCTATCTATGTGAGGTCTTTAGAGTTCGAGGATGAGATGGGTAACTATATGCTGGTTGTGGCGTATAAACTGGATAAAAAAGGCAGGCCCTATTCTCCCGTAAAGGTCTGGCGGTTGAACTTTCAGGTGGCCACCCCCCTACTTCAGCCGGTGGGCCTGGGCGATTTGGGCGAGCCGACATACGGCGAGAGACTGTATGTCCAGATGGAGGCGTGGCGCCTCGGGCTTGCGCCATCCCCCGATATCAAGCCGAATAGGGCCGTATCTATATTACAGGGCGCGTTTAATTCCAATGGCCAGGCCGGACGGCTTAACGGCTTGAGCCGCAACGGTTCAATAAAGACACCCGATGATCTATTAAATGAGATCCGGGATATGTCGCGCGGCATAAATGTCGCCTCGAAAGAGGCGATGGTGATTCTCGGATACGGTGACCTCGTCCTGGCAGGGGAGCTTTATTATGGCTCCTGGGACAGGGCGCTTGATATGATCGGGATAGACCATAGGGATGCCAGGGAGGCCATAACAAGCAGGCCCATGGAGTGGACGCCGGAAATCGTGGTCAGGGCGTTAAGTGAATTGCGCGGCAAAGGGTTCGTATGCCTTGCCAAGGTCCTTGAAAAGGAAGGGTATCATGCGCTTGTCCGCCAGGCTCGGATTTTAATCTCGAAGAATTGGGCTGAGGTGCTGGAAAGGGCCGGCATCTCGCATGAAGAAGAGATGAAGAGGTATCGCGACAGCAAAAAGGCATGGACAAGGGAATCCGTTATCGGTCTTTTCAGGCGGAGATATGAAGAGGCCCGGGGATTGACATTCCCGGCCTTCTGCGCGGACGGATTGCGTAAAGCGATATCCGCTATGTACCGCGAGATAGAAGGCGGGATGGATGAGGCAAAGAGGCTGGGAATAATCGATCTTTTTGTTAAGCGTTACGAGCGTTCGAAAGGTTCGAACCTTCAAGACCTCAGGGCTGACGGATTAAATAGCGCGCTTTATGATATCAAAACGCTGTTCGAAGGCGGGATACCCGAGGTGAAGGAGCGCGCGATAATCGCCATACTAAAGAAAAGGCACAACGGGAATAAGGGGTTCGGGACGCAGGAGTTGAGGAGAGACGGCTTAGAAAAGATGGCCGCCGATATATTGACGATATTCAAGGGCGGCATGCAGGAAGCCAAGACGAAGGCAGGCATTCCCCTTAATGGCAATGGCGACGGCAACGGAAACGGCGAAGACAAGGGCAATAATGGCGGTAGAGCCGCCGCAAGGCTATCCAGGGAGGGCCTATCTTATGAGAATTCCGTATGGCAGACCGTCGCCGACGCGAGAAGCATGGTGTATGACCGTCCGGACCTCCTGACGCCTGTCATGACAAGAGAGGTTATAGAAAGCCTGGAAGGTGCTGGGAAGACCGCCGCGCATATGAGTATCGCGGAATCGATGGAGATATCTCAGGAGATAGACGAAATCCTCGCCAGGCTGCGGGAACTCGCCCCTGTCCGCCGCGCCTCATCGGCGGGAGAGCGAGGGGTCGAGTCGCGCAAGCGCGCCTCATCGAGCGGTTTGGCGAATTCGCTGCCGGATCCCATTGTCATTAAAGAGAAACTGCGCCGGGCCGCATACAGGGCGGCGAAAGAGGTATGGGGATGCGATGTGATGGTCGAATTTACCGGCAGCCTCTTCTACCTGTCGAATATAGCCGGCTTTGACTGGAAGGATATCGGCGACATAGATATAATAATCTATCTTTCTCAGAAGACGTTCGGAGGACAGGACCACATCGCGTTTGCCGAGGCGTTTATGGCCAGGATAAAGGATGAAGGCTTAACGGTGCCGCATTCTCCGCGCTTCCCCGAAGAAGAAGGGGACATGAAATTCAGTCTCCTCATAGGCCCGTTTTTTATACCATTAAGTTACGATGTGAGAGGCATCGGCGCGCCCCGGGCAAAAGGTAAAGACATATTTGTTAATCCCGGTTCTATAATAAGCGAATATTACGGCGATAGGGTCTTATTTGACCGTTCCCGACTGTCGGCCTCTTTCAAGGGGTATTTCATGTGGCTTATAGATATAGCGACTGGCATAGCGGGCCATGGCATGCGTACCCCTGTTCTGCCTGCCTACAAGGCGCTTAAAAAACTGGCCGGCCTTGCCGGTATACTTGGAAATGAGCGCCTTGCCCAGGAAGCGCTCGGTGAGTATCAGGCATACAGAGATATGGTCCAGCGCGGGGACAGGGTTCCGGTAAAGAGGGTGAGGGCCAGTTTCAGGAGACTTCGCGCGGAGATTGAGCGCTCTTTCGGCGCGCTGGAAAGGGCCTCGCGTGAACTTCCGGAATTCACGGACGCTGCCAGCGACCACCCCCACTTACGAAGTGGGGATGGTGACCGCGGGTCATCGAGCGGAGATGTAAAACAGGAGGTACGCCCTGCCGATGAAACCGGAGAAAGTCCCACGATGCAGCCGGAGACGGTTCCTATAGCGGCCCTTCCTGTCTTTTCATGGCGGGTACTCCTCATTTCGGTTTTATCGTTCCTGCGGTTCGGCATTATAGTCGATCTACCCCAGGTTCCTGCGAGGGCGCTAAGGCCCTTAACCTATTGCGGTATAATACATCCCTATGTTTTTAAGGTGGCTGATATCGCGTTTGAGGGTCTCGGTATAGCTTTGGTATACGAGATCGCCGCGCAGTTATTGCCGCTCCACCAGACGGTTATATCAACTCTATTCTACGGCTCGTTCGCGCTCAATATAGCCTGCTTCACGATTAGAAACGGCACTTCGGTCATAAGTGGCCTATTGCAGGCCCTGCCGCGGTTATCCGAATTTTTACATTGCAGGTTTACCAGGTATGGAAGAGGATACTTCGAGAAGAGCCCGGAAAACAGGGCCATCTATCTTTTGAACGAACTAAAAGAGGATGCCGAGAGGAAAGGCGACCGGGAATTGCAGCGCGTGCTTTCATACGTCCATGGCGTAGAGATCGTTCCTCCCGGCCACATGCTCTTTCAGGGCAAGGTCTGGGGTATCGCGAAGGGAAATATATATATACATGCCAGGATGACAAATCATCCCGAACTCGTCCGATACCTCATTGCAAGGCGTGGAAGGGGGATGTCTTTCTTCGACCCGGCGAATTATCCGCGCGAAGACGCGTTTTACTACAGTTCGCGTTCGCTCCGCACTACAGACTTTGTGCTTCGGCACGGGATAGGCATGCCTTTTATGCTCCTTTTCGAAGTAGGCAATCTGATGAAATTCGCCTATCAGGGCCACCTCCATCGCCTTCTGAGAATGGCAGGCATTGATATCGAACCCCGGTTGAATAGGGACGGCACCTGTACGGATGAGGCCACAAGGCGGCCTTTCGCTAAGCCGCCTATCATGACGGTCCCCGAGATCGCCGAAGATGTTAGTTTGAGGATTAAGGGCGGGGAAGAGGTCGCCCCAGAAGATATCGCGGATTATTATGCCCTCCCGATGGAAACAGTTCGAAAAATCTTTCCAGATATTTATGATGTGACAGTTGCGGTTCACGGGGTGGGCGCAGCAAATGGTTTATCTTCTTCTCCCCGGGCTTCGTCGAGCGGGCGGGATGATATGTCTGATTTTTATGGCGAATCCGGCGGTATCATAGACCGCCAGGCCCTTTTGGATTATCTGGAGGGCATAAGGCCCGAAGACACGCATTCAGCCAGGGAGGAGATTTTGTGGCTGATCAGGACGCACGAGGATTACGCAGTTGAGACGTTGGCCAATTTATGGGGAAACGGCAGGATAAGAAATAACCTTGCCAGGGCGTGCATCATAAAGGCGGTCCGGGATTTTGTGTTTCAAAACGGTAAAATAGGTTCGAACAGGCACGTCGCGATTGTAATCATGCTGGGGCTGAACGACCCTGACTGGCTTGTCCGGTATGTGGCCGTTAAGGCCGCTGGGCTAATTGGCCTGAACCAGGCGAAGTCTAAGATTGAAGAGATGACGCGTTCAGAGGCAAACGCGGCATTAATGGCAAGGTTAAGAGTGACCCTGGGGCTTTTCGGGGACACAAGGCAGCGTAAGTTCATAGAGGGCCTTTTGAGACCCGGGGCCATGCAATCTTTGGAAGGCAGGATATGGGCCTCCTGCGCCATGGTCGTGCTTGGAGATTTGGATTCTCGCTGGGGTGTCATAAAATTCGTCGTTGATGACAGGTACCCCGATTTCATAAAAAAAGAGGCGAAGAAGGCAAGAAGATTTTTAACCGATAGAGGGTTATGGCCGAGAAAGGGCGCTTCCCGCGATTCATCAAGCGGAATCAGCGACATGGTTACGCTTAAAGTAAAGCCCGTCCCTAGTATAAATACCGAAGCCGGCCGCGCCCGCAGGGAGGAGGCCCTCATAAAAGCGGGATGCAATCCGTATCTGATGGAGGCGGCGGATATACCGTTCAATCTTGTCACCGATGACAGCCAGGGGGTCTTCAATGTTAGAGAGATTAACGCCAGATACGGCGGATATGAGAGGGAGGAGGAATTTGAGGAATTCGAGAAGGTCTGGAACTACCATTTTCCGTCAATGCGATACGTGCGCCTCCTAAGCCGCGGGGCCGACGCGGAGAGGGTTATTGCCAAGATGCTTCTTATGCGGCCCGGCATGAAGGTGGCAGGCACCGTCCATCTTGAACCCGGAGAGATTCACATAATTAACCGGGGAGGAAGCGTCGAATCGACAAAAGAACACTTGCGCGGCCTGGACCTGGAGTCGGATGACGGATTTGCCGGAAACCCCGATACGGCCGCGCTGGAAAGATATTTGGAGGAGAACGGGGAGGATGTCGGGTATGTTCTCATCATGCTGACCAATAACGAAGCCGCGGCCCAGCCCGTCTCTCCGGAGGCATTGAAACGCGTCAGGCGGATTATCGATAAAAGCGGGCTTGACGCGCCTCTTATATTGGATTCGGCCAGGATATGGGACAACGCGCAACTTGTCAAAGAAAGGCTTCCGGCGTACAGGGATAAATCCATACAGGCGATAGTGGATGAGTTTGTCGGATTGGCCGACGGCCTCGTATTGAGCGCCAAAAAGAACGTTGTAACCGACGCGGGCGGCATCATCGCCTTCAGGGATGACGTTTACGTCGAAAGGCTTCTGTCAAAAATAGGATCCGGGGAGGATAGATTTGAGGTTGACGCTTCGCTGGAGAAGGATAATACGCCTCTCAGCGCCGCGGATATAGCCGGATTGAGGGAAGGCGTTAAATCGGCATTTTCGGATACGGAAAACGCGCGTCAGTCGCGTCTCGTGACACGCCTTTGGCGGAGGCTAAAGAGGGCGGGCGTTCCGGTGACCTCCTTCCCCGGAGGCCACGCGGTTTATATCATAGCCGACAGGTTTTTCGGCCGGCGAATGAACGAAGAGGAAAATCCCGCCATTACCCTGAACGCCCTCCTGTATCTGGCCGGAGGCGTCGTGGGCAATGACTTCGGCGTTGTCGGCGAAGGCGGCCACAAAATGCATCTCTTGCGC
>CAZPYQ010000003.1:14880-33903 GCA_964590585.1 uncultured Planctomycetia bacterium
CAGAAGATGGAGCGAAGGCGATATCGACTATTTCGCGAAACTCATAATCCATATCTACCGCAATAAAGATAAATTGAGGTCGCTTTCACGGCTCCTAAACGAAGACGAACTTGCGCGGACAGGCCAGCACGCGATATTCGCAGGCAGGTACACGCTTCCGGAAATGGATAGCGGCTGGCCCTATGACGGCGCGCTTAAAGCGCCGCCCTTCCAACGGGTGCTGGTTGATACCGGCACCGGATATCACGGCTTAGACGCAAAGCCGGAAGTGGCGGATGAGGACGACCTTCTCATTTTGGATACGGCCGCGCATGGAAGCAGGGCCTTCGGCGTATTTGAGGCGGCGATAAAAGATTACCTGGGTTCGGACGGCATTATCTATGCCAGCCCCAGCCCACTTCACACCAAACTTGTACTCCGGGATTGGGTAAGGAAGCGGATGGCCGAAGAAGATACCGCTTACGTGGCAGTCACGGATGAACAGGATCTTCTAGACGGGAAACTCGCAGGATTAAGGACGCGCCGCCTCGAAGAGCTGGACGCGATAACCTCCGCCAATGAACGCGTCGCCTATATCGACATCCACGCCCCGCCCGCGGACATAAGCGGTCTTGTCGACTTCGCCCGCCAGCATCACGCCCCGATAATATATCATGGTTTCGCCGAAGGCATACCAGCCGGTTTTATCGCGTTCTTTAATGAAGAAGACGGAATCTTTACCGCATTAAGCGATCTCTATCTCGGATATCGCAGACGGCAGAACGTAAGCTCTCACTCCCTTATAGCCATGGCCAGGCATATTCGCGCCTCCTCGAGCGGAGAACACCTCGCCGAGCGGACGAAGATATATCACCCTTATCTCCTTTTTAGCGATACCATTTCAAAAGGCGAGCTTTTAAGAGTGAATCCGTATGTTGTTTGGACGAGAGTGAGGCAGGGCCCAAAAGTGAACCTGTCTACAGGTGACCTCGCGCTCGCGGAGCTGGAGGGCGACGAAGAGATAACGACACAAAATGAGCCCATGACCGGCTGTTTTGGCATTGTTATGAGATGCCTTCGTAATAATGGCACGTACCTCTATGCCGCCGCCAACCTTTTCTCGTTTAGATTAACCGCGACAAAAGAGATTTCGTATAAGATTATAGACAGTATGGCGAATCTGCTAAACGAAGAGGGCGTGATCGGCCTCGAAGTGAACTTGAACGCGCACATTGTTGAGAAAGAGATTTTGGAGGAATGTCTGGCGAGATTGGAAAATAATCTGCCGGGTGTAGCCTTCATACATGAGCCCGCAAAAGACCTTTTGCGTCACGATTTTGGCGAGAGCGATATCCGGGTCAGGACAGGCGGTTTCGTATTCACGTGGGAAAAAGGTTCCGGTGGCATGGTGGAAGAGGCGCATGAATGGTCCGACGCTATCTCTCGCGCCTCCTCGAGCGGAGATGACGGGGAAAAGGCGCAGGCAGAAGGGCCCGCACAGATATCTTCCGGAAAGGAAAGCGACCGTAAAAAACGGCTTGACGAGAATTATCTTGCCATGGTGAGGGATCTTACCGCTTTTCACCATATACCCG
Organism: uncultured Planctomycetia bacterium; assembly: GCA_964590585.1. GTDB lineage: Bacteria > Omnitrophota > Gorgyraeia > 2-01-FULL-45-10 > JAHFGN01 > CAZPYQ01. The sequence continues at coordinate 16,455 of CAZPYQ010000003.1, forward strand.
AAGGCGCCGAGAAGGATTCCAGACAGTGCGAGATAGAAAGCATATACGGAAAAAGCGGTGTGCTGTGCGAGGTGCCCTATCGCGGAGGCCGGGGTAAGGGGGCAGCCATCACGCTCATATGGGTTACGCAACCAATTGGCGGCAAAAGAGCGAGAAGGCCCAGGACCATAAACCTTGGGATGTTCCAGGATAGAGTCGTTAGGATAGTGCCATATTTTGATGAAAAAATGTTAAGGATAAGGATCTATCTTCTGAACGAGGACCTTTCAGACGCCGGTGTCATATGGGATGGTTATTGGGACGATAAGGCCGAAAGATTCGTAAAAGAATTATCCACGCAGGAAGCGATAGCGCAGACCGCGCTTCCAAAGAGAAATATGCCTGCTTTCGAGGATATATCCAGAGATGCCGCCTACACGCTTCAGGATACTGAAAGGGTATGCTGTATCGAGCCCGGCATTATAACGGATTTGATTGAAAGAGGCTACATAATTCTGGATGGCAGAAACGCAATATCCGGAGAGGTTCTTGAAGTGATGCGCGATGTAAACGAGGCTCTTATATACACTGAATACACTTTTGCCGAAGCCGCAAAACATACAAGGATAAAACGGGGCCAACTTGACTTTCTTGGGTATAAAGGCGGTGTTGATGTGATTAAGCGGGAGGACGAAGAGAAACGGCTTTCTTTCGACGCTGTCCTGCGCATATCTTTGCGGCATGCATTACGTGAATATCTAGAACAAAAATTCGGCGCTTTCGTATCCAGGCAGGAAGCCGCCGATATGCTTGGCGTCAGCGCCAGGGAGCTCCAGGATTACCGTAGAGGCACACCCGAGATAAACGGCATTCCTGTAAGCATAGAGTTGGATGGCAAACATTATTTTACAGGGCGGGGTGTAGAGGCGCTGAAGGAAGCCGAAGACAGAATAAGGTCCGATATTCAGGCTGCAGGCGAGGTCGTGCTTATAGAGGAGGTTCAAAAATGCTATCCGGAATCATGGTCCAGTCTTTATCAGGAGGCGACATACCTCGCGCGCGAACTTGGGGCAGAACCGCGCGAAGTCCATCATCCCCTAGAAACCGTAAGAATATGGCAAGTGGTCCGAAGGAGCATACTTAAAAAGATTTTTATGAAATTGGATCAGGAATCCAAAAAATCGGAAGGCGCCATATGGACTAAGGACGAGATAAAATCAGGGAGAGAATATCGCGTTTCCACGATGGCCCATATATTTGGGTGGACGACGCAAAATGTGGAATTAAATTACATAAAGAGCGGCAAGATACATTTTCGAAAAGACGGCAGGTTATACTGGATACCCGGGGAAGATATATTGAGGGTCTGGGATGAAGTATACGCAAGAGAGCATGCGGTAAGGACGCGCGATGCCGCCAGGCTTTTAGGTCTGGACGACCTCACCATTATGGGCCTGAAATACAAAAGCATAGTCTGCAATGGCGTGGCGTTTGCGGTTCCGCGCGGAACGCAGATGGTCATCACAGAAGAAGGTTTAAACGCATTTCTGGAAGAGGCGAGAGGCCTGGTAAAAGGAGGCGCTATCCTTTTGCAAGACGCGGCGTCTGAAATAAGAGAGGATTTTCCCGATGTGTCGATTAGAGAAATCACCAGGATCGCTTATGAAAATGCCATGGTGGTCGAATACATGGACCATCCAAAGACAGGCGTGTTTCATGCGGTGTTCTTATCGCCTGGGTGCAAGGATACGATTCTGGCCGAATTGAAGAGGAAGGGGCCCCGGACCGTGGCCGATGTGAATCCAATAGGCCTTTATGCGGGCGAGTCTGCGGCTGAGATATTAGGTGTTAGTTACCAAAACGTCATTCAATATATTTATCAGGGTCTGGTTAGGTATGGGGAAATACGATATATGCAGGTTATAAGGATAGGTCATAACATCTGGTTACCCGGGAGAGAGATAATAAAATTTGCCCGCTACAAAGGCGCTGATGCGAAAGAAAAGAGAGCGAGGAGGCAGCAACATCCTGAAGATTGCATAGTTAGCGGATCTCTGAAATTTGGCAGGGGTGGCTCGCTTTATATTTTTGGAAAGAAATGGACGAGTTGGTCCGATTATGCGGGTTTTCCGGCGCGCGCCTATGTGCGCAAAGGGGTGGTGGTCGCCGTGGACGCCCTTGACGAATCAGACAATATTATAGCCACGAGGGTCCTGGCGCAATATATCGACCCCGTAGCCATTATGCACCTGCCAGATCATATAGCTAATCCGAAGAACTCTAAAGACGCGAAATTAAAAGAAGGGTTTGAGCGGATACAGAAGATCATAACGGGCGAAAGATTTTTGGAAGGGGATGTGCGAAAACCCCTGGAAAGACGCTTAAAATTATTAGGTTCGAAAGAGGGCAGGCAAAAAATATATTCAGACAAAATGGAAAAGATGATAGGCGAGATAGGGCATCTCCGCAATATATTGGTAGCGATTTCTTCTTACGAAGATACGGAAATTATTCAACGCGCCGATACTGTTGTAAGAATTGCTAGGCGTGAGTTGGATAGCAGAAATAAACTCATAGACGGCCGCGCCTCCTCGAGCGGGAAGGAAGGCGAAAAAATAGGCGTTATAAAAAACGCGCTCCGGGTTACCCGCGAATTATGGATGCCTATAAGCGTTTTTGTATCCGTTTCTATTATATGTCAGGCTATGCCTGGGATGACCCCGCTAGGGATACTTTTAGGTTCTACGATAGCCTATCTGATAGCCGTCTTGCTTCAATACATGGGAGAGTCTATATATAAGAAGAACGAGATGGCGGTAATGAGATTCTGGGCAGGTATATTAGGGATGAGTCTACCCCCCGATATGACCGAAGAGAGTATGCAGGATGAGGGCCTGACCCCCGATGGGCGCGGTGCCAGCCTCCCGATGACCGCAGGGCCTGTCCCCAAGGATCTATGCGGGGTGTTCAGGGGGAGCGATGATACCCTGTCATATGTCGCCTGGGACAATACGCTTGAACGCTTTATCATAAAGGGCCTGCCGGATGAGATGAAGGATACGGATTTTGATACCTTTACATCTTCCAATCCAGGCGGCATACGAGCGGATGTCACTCTGGGTGATGTAGAGGGCGCCCTTTACTTTGTAAGGTTCGCGCCGTCTTCCGCCGCCACGACTCTGCCAGCCTTAGAGATAGACTACACAGAACTCTTAAATGAGTTCAATTTTATGACAACATATACCCATTCGGTTCAAATAGGCATATCGAAAGAGGCGAAGAAAGGCGCGATAGCCCCCAGAAAAATTGCTATAAACGTCGATTCCATAATAAGAGACGATGATGAATCGGCTGTTGCTAACCTCATAGACATAGCCGTCATGAAACAGAGGCGCCTCAATGCCATATTCGGCGAGGGCGCGGTCAGGATAGAGTTTGCGACACTCTCCGGAGAAAGAGAGGCCTTCAGGCGGGAACTGGAGGGGCTCTTCCGCGAGGCGATGTCGGAGTATTCGGCTAACGGCGCCTATGCGACAGATAAGGAGTTCATAAAAGGTTTCGTCATAACAGATGAGGCAAAGGACTACGGCGAATGGCGCCTTCTTGCCCTTGAAGGAAAGATTGACTTAAGGGACGAAGGGTATGCGTACATGTTCTCCAGCATCCTTGATCTGGCCATATCCATGACGCTCATAATGGATGAACCGAACAAGGAGAGCCATTATCCCGAAATAATAGATATGTATAAGAGGCTCTTAAGCCCGGAAGACAGGGGTAAGCCCATAGACCTGGATGTCCTGCTTGGCGATAACATAGTCGACGCGAGGAAAATGGCGCTCGACTTTAAGATACCCCCTGCCAGGCCGTTTAAATTGAACAGGCTGAAGGAATTATACGAGCGCATGTCGGTGACATTGAAAGCGGCGTAATATGGATAAGATAAAAAGAATAATCTCTATAATACTGGTAGTCTCCTTCATCGGCTACGACCTCTCATGGGCGTATCCGGACGCGCTGGGGAATAGGGAGGCGAAAAGCGATAATAACCTCGCCCCTTCTTCTTTCTTCGCCAGAGACGGTTCTATAGACAGGTTTTACGCCAAGGCCATAAGCGGCCTCCTGGATGTCATAGAGTCGCGTCACGGCATACCCCAGGAGCGTATCAGTCTCGCGGCGTTGGAGGCCGCGCTGAAAAGGGTATTATATAACTCTAAAGATAGAGAATGGCTCGAAAACAATATCGGATACGCCGAATCAGAAGGCGAATTGTCCGTAAGTTTCCGGCATTTGGGTTACACGTTAAGGTACTACGACCCTTCGGTCGCGCCTCGGGAAAAATACGGTGCCCAGGAGATAGCGGATGTTCCCGTGAACGGACGCCTTCGCCAGCAGGTATTAAAGACGCAGGCCCTGCCGGCGGCCGGGACAACCTTAACGCATGGCAGATGGGTCTATAGCATTGAGGAGTTAAGGAATATTTACAGGCGTTGTTCAAACGGGTATAGAATCGCGGGATTGAGGGTTTTCGCGAAGGAAAAGGGCGACACTCGGTACAGGTCGGATTATGAGAAGATACTAAGGAGTCTATTGGTCCTTTCTCCGGAAGAGAGAAGGGCCTTTGTCGGATGGTCCCGCTCCCGGGTTAATCTCATCTTCTTCAGAAGGGCCTACGGCCTTCTCTCGCGGGACATGGAGGGCGTGGAAAAAGAGGAATTAAGGCGCGCGTCTCCGGAAGAAGCGAAACGTATCATGAGGATATTCGCAGCACCTGAGGCGGAGGGGTGTTTTTATGTCTACAGGACAAACGGGGAAGTCGCCGGATATGCGGCATATAAAATGGAGCCCAGCGGCGCCGGCGCCAGGATAACCGACATGGGGGTAAACGAGGCCCTTAGGTACGGCGCCGGCGGTCCGGTATTATACTGCCTGCAGGGTGTTTTATCCGACGAGGCCGCAACCACCGGGGTTGGCAGGATTTCAGCGTCCATAATGCGGGATCATCCGCAATGCGTGGAGATAGAGAAGGCCCTGATACAGGGCGGCTTCGAATTGAGAAACGCGACTCCGGAGGAATTTGTTTACGAGAGATCCCTGTCGCCATCCGTTCATCCGGCGCGGAAAGGCCCGGCTCGTGTCGCGGAGAGACGGCCGGAGCCGACCGGAGCGGAAGAGGCGGTAGAAGGATTTTTGGACGAAAATAAAGGGGACGCGTTTACGGTTTATGAGATAGCGGAAAGACTATCCATGGATATGTCTCATGTCATGAGGGCGGCCGGACATCTGGCAATCCTCGGCAGTATCAGGACGATCTTTCCGGAGGCGCAGTCCAGATTCAACGAATGGGCCCATGCGGCGTCGTCTGACTACTCCGAAGGAGGCAGCGAGTATCATCGCTTTATGGGCATTGAGGAAGAGAGATTTACGGTACCCATCGCGCACTTTAAACCCGATCTTTACACGCCTAGGGGGATCGACGAGGGGCAGTGCATATCGGTTTCAGGCAGAGCGTATCTATTAATAAGGCAATTGACCCCCCGCGCCTTACTGGTGATGGAGCTTGACAGGTTTTCAAGAGAAGTCTTGAAACTCGACCCCGAACCGATGGAACTGGAATTCTTGGAATACGCGCGCCATGAAAATATAGTCGAGTTCAATGCGATTTTAATCGATGAAAACGGGAAACCGGCTGCATCCACGAGATATCACGGCGCCCGTACCCTAAGGAACTATGTGGAAACGAGGCGGGGTCAGCCGTTATCCGGATATATAAGCGAGGCTCTAGGCATAGCCGCAGGCGTGGGGAAGGCGTTTCAATACCTGCATGATCAAGGATATCAGTATGGCGATGATTTTATCCCGGAGCAGGTTGTCATCTCCGATGGCTCCGGCGAGCCTGTACTCCTGGATTTTGGCGGGATAAGGCGATATGAGAACCCGGACGAAGATATTAAAAATATATCCAACCTTCTATCCTATCTTTTCGCAGGCAGGTTCTATCGCCATCCTGATTCGGCATGTGACATCGATCCCAAAACGATAAATCCCGATGTGCCGGATGAGATTTCACGCATCGCGCGCAAGGCCTCCGGCGCTATTCCCGGAGAAGCGTATGAAAGCGTCGCCGCCATGGTCCAGGATATAAGAGATTTTCGCGACAGCCTTCCCGATACAGGTTTACGTCGCGCCTCCTCGAGCGGAAGCGAATCGGCGGGTATTGATGGCGAGCCAGCCAGGGTGAAATCGCCTTGGCGGACCAATCCTATCCTCGCGGCGCTTAAAAATTCCGCGGTCGCGGCGTCCGCAGGATTCGCCTGGCGGGCGGTGGAAGCCATGGATGCCTGCGATGCGGGCTTTCCTAACCTCATACCACTCATGCGGTCGAGCGTCAAATGGTTCATTATCGGCTTCCTGGCGGCGCTCATAATAAATAAGGCCCGGTTACCGTCACGGCGGGCCCCCAACGGTAATGAGGAGACGAGCCTGCTCCTCGGCGCATTCGGGATAGGGTCTATAATTTTTTATTTTCTCGGATTTTTAGGTTTCCCCTGTAGCGGCCTTTTTGGTTTTATGGCGAGGAAGTGGCTGGTTGGAGTGTCTTCATTCTCGGCGGCGAGCCTCACGCTCGCGTTGTGGGAAGAAGATAATATCTCCCGCGAAAAGACGCCCCGCCGCGCCGTTACCGAAGAAAACGCCGCCGGTTCCGGCGAGGAAGAGGAAGAATCCGGACATCCTCCGGCTGATGGGCTCCGCCGGTCGTCGAGCGGTGACGTTCTAAACATCCTCGTCGTATGCCAGGAGGACCTGGAGAGGTCGCCTATGGTGGCGGGGTATCTCAATGAGATGTTTCCGTGGTATCTCGAGGGGAAGGTTATTGTTAGATCCGCCGGAGTCAATGCCAGAGGAGGAGAGATGCCTCTCTCTGCGGAGGCCTGCGGGGAAGCCGGGATCTATATAGGCGACCATCGTTCGACGCCGCTTACCGGGGACCTTGTCGACGAGGCGGATGTGATATGGGCCGTCTCGGAGGCGGAGCGGATAGAGATAGAAAGGGCCTTCCCCCAGGCAAGGGATAAGACGAGCCTTCTCTTCCCGGACAGGGATATGTTTACACATGCGGCCGCCGGCATGAGATCCCAGGATATGTTCTATAGGGCATGGCTCAGGGACCTGTCGTCCCACCATCCGGAACTGATGAATCGCGTCGCCTATTGCCACTGGCAGAAGTTCGGGGACGCCGTATTACAGGACGCGGCAGCGGACTATGAGAATTGGAGGAGGAAAAGAAAAGGACCGACGCTCAGGGATAAGGAGATGGCCCTCTTAAGGATATACAGGAAATACGACCTTGACAGGATACCCGAGGCCGTGTGGCTTCAGTTATGCAGAAGGACCATATTAAGGGAGGAAAGGCCCGAGATCGCCGAAGCCGCGCAGAATCTCGAATCCAACATTCGCCTGATGGGCACAGCGAGAAAATCCGTATTTTTAGGATACACGGCGCCTCATGATGTCATAATGCTGGCTGAAGAAAGCGGGCTGGAAGAATACCCGGCTTACAGGAATACGCTTTTAAAGGCCTTGATACCTCCCATGTATAAAAAGGATTTTGAGGGGTTTTCCGATTACATGAACCTGTACGACGTTATTTTGGACAATCCTGACGAAGAGAAGGTCCAGAGGAGATTAGGTGAAAACATGGCCCTTTATAAAGCGAAGGCCATAGATGTTACGGTCAAGGAGGATATGGTTCCCTTGTCGGTCCTCAGGCCCTCTCAGGAAGAGGTGGACCCGCGCGTTTTGGAACTGCGCCTTTTTGAAGAAAGAAACGGTTGGCAGCTTCCCATCATGGTCCTGCGGCCGGGCCCGAGGGCCAGGGCTTATTATATCCAGGACGGCCATAACCGCGTCGTCGCGGCGTTACTAATGGGCGCGTATGAGATAAAGGCTTATGTCTTTGAGACATATCTGCCTGTGGAGACGAGGTACGAAGATTTGATGAAGACACTGGGCGTCAGGCGTCCCGAAGATTTAAAGCCGCCCGTTGCCGCCTTAACCGCGGAGCGATTTGTCGAATACTGGCTCCGGCTGGAGGGCATCAATCGGCTCTGCCGGAAACTAAGGATAGAGGCCGATTCAGGCGCCATGGCCGCTTTAAGCGACGAGGGCCTTCTTGATACGATCAAGGTCTTCAGCATAGAGGGGGGATTTGAACTACAGCTCGACATACTGTTCTGGCCCGAGTGGTTCAGGCTCTTCAGAAGTGTCATTCCGGAAGAAGACGCGCTGGGTGTTATCCTTACGCATTGCATCGATAAAGGCATCCTGTCCGTATCGGATGAGAAGGGTAATGTCACCGGCGTCCTGGAGCCGGCTGATGTACCGGAGAGGTTCTCGCCGGCCAACTTTACCGGATTCTGCGAAGATGCGGGGGTCAAGTTAGGGGATGTAGAGCGTGAAGAGTTGCGAGAAAGGTTCTTCCATCTTCTCGGCATGCTCGGCATGCTGCCACCGGGCGGCGCCGAAGGGGCGACTTCCGGGTTCCGCGCCTCCTCGAGCGGCGGCATGAAAAAATCCGCCCTGCCGCATGATTATACAGGCAGCCTGGTAGTCATAGGAGGTTCATCCGGAGGATATGAAATCATCTGCGAGATAATTGAAAGGTTGCCTTACGACCATCCCCCGGTCATAGTATGCGAGCATATCTCCCCGCCCGTTTTGCCTGAAAATAGATTCAGAAAACTGGTAAATGACCCCGATAGAAACATAATATGCGCTGATAAACCTTGCGACTTTTATCTTAAAAGAGGCACTGTTCTGGTCGCGAGGAACGTGGCGGTCGCAAGAGACGCGGACGGTTATCCGGTCGCCAGGGTGGATTACGGAATCGCGCCTGTAAATAAGTTATTCAAGTCGGCCGCGGAGTCTTTTGGAGATAGAATTATAGGCGTGGTCGTCTCCGGGGTAGGCAATGACGGTAGCGAGGGCGCCCTGGAGGTATCCGCAAAAGGCGGACGGGTCTTTGTGCAGGAAGGCGGTCTGCCGGGTGATGTCAGCCATCCCGGCATGCCGGAGAGTGTCGTTAACCTCGGCGTTCCGTGCAAGGCATATCCGGCCGCAGAATTGGCCCAGGCGATAATGGCGGCCTGCGCGGGCATTGACGCGGCCGGCCGCGCCGGAGGAGAAGATAAAAACCCCCGCCCGGTATCGGATAAAGAGAGGATACGGAGCATACGCCACGATCTTCGAAACGCGTTCACAAGCCTCATCATATGCCTTGAGATGGTTTATGAAAATAAAGCCGCGAGCGGCGAAGCCAAAACTCTTTGCGTCGAGATTAAGGAATCTATCTCGAAATTCACGAAATTTTTTGAAGATTTTGACGAAAGCGCGGAGACGGTATCGGAGGATTTGAATATCCTTGACGGGCAGGTGATGAATCTTATGGCGCTTTTGTCGGAAGAAAATTTAGGGTTATTGTCGCGGGAATTATCGGGGATCGAGGATGTGGTAAGGATCTTCAGGGACAACTGCGAGCGCGCGAGACTCGTCTTGGCCAGTGAATTCGATCTTCCTCTGGAGCGGCGCGGGCAGTATGGCATCAACCGGTTGCTGGATATAGCCGTTAATATGGAACTGGAGAGCTGCGCCAGTATCATTACGGTTAAAAGGAGAGGCGCGGCCCCGGACGATACGCGCCTTTCTGCCAACGAAGGGGATGTCTTTAGGATCCTGGCCAATATATTTAGAAACGCCAGGGAGGTGGTTATCTCGAACGAGGGCGAAAAGTTAATATCGGTAGAAGTCGACCTGCGCCATGATGCGCTAATGGTGAGGATAGCCGATAACGGCCCGGACATGTCCGAAGACAAGATGCTTGCCTTTAATAAGGGGATGCATGTGGCATCGAGCAAGGCCCATATGGACAATCTTGGGCTCGATACCATAAGAAGGTTGATGGCGAAAAGCCGCGGCACGGTCCGTGTTGAGAAGCGGTCGGGGGAAGGCGCCGTCTTTATTGTTGAGTTGCCGCTGGCCGGGGACGATCCTGATAAAAAAGAAGGCGGCACGCCGAAAGATAAAACCCTTCCTATGATCCGTGAATCCTCTAGCGGCAAGGCGCAAACCCGACTTCATATCAATAAGCCTTTATCCGTTGAAGATTTCCTCGGCATCATGGAGGACCCTCGTGTCAAATGGAACTTTAAGAGAGCGAGACAGAGACTTTCCGCGTACGCCGATGCGCGCCAGTTGCCGCTATTCGCGCGGACCTTCGGGCTCGAAAGGGCGGTAAAGGAGAAGATCTGGTTTCTATTGAAAGAGAACGGGTTCGACCTTAGTGTTACGGCGCCCATTCTGGGCGTGACATCCTCGGCCCTTAGTCTATGGATAAGATATTTTGGGCTCGAAGCGAAAGTGACGCGTTCCCGGAAGGCCTTTAACGCGAAGGGCCTCGTGCCCGTTAAGGAGCCGCTAACGATATCCGGATTCAGAAAGATAATGAAAGAATGCCGGTGGAACGTCAGTAAGGCGCGCGGGGTCCTTTCAAGATACGCGCGCTCAAATGATTTCATGGCGTTCCTGCGCACCTTCGGGCTCCAGGAGGAGTTTGAAAAAGCCGTCATACGCGTATTTGAGGAGAACGGTTTCAATCTAGAAAATTCATGCGCTGCAATGGGCGTTTCGGAGCATACCATGGGCCGCTGGCTCAAGGAATTGAATATAGAAGGGACAATCGATAAAATGCGCCGCGAGTCACGTAAGACAGCTATCCCAGCCGAAAGGCGCATCGCCAGAAAGAAATTCAAGGATATAATGGACGAGTGCCTCTGGAACGTGAAGACGGCAAAGGAAGTGATAGCCTCCGCCGGATACGGGAGGGCAGGCAGGTTCCTCTGGTTTATCACTCGCAGAAATCTGGGTGTTGTTGTAGCCGATTGGATGCGTGACGAGCTCTTTGCGAACGGTTACGATGAGGATGCCCTCGCGAAGAAGATGAATATGAGCGTGAGGACCGTGGTGAATTGGGAGATCGCTCTTGGGATAAGGGCCAGGGTGGTCGCCGCGAGAAAGGCGTTGAGAGTACCCCTTGCCAGACCGGCCGCTAAAAAGATAAAGAAAAAGAACCCCGCCGTGAAAAAGACAAAAGCCAAAGCCGCCCCCAGGAAACGCGTGCCGCCTAAAAAAGCGAAGAGGCCGGAGCGCCTGTCAGAAAGGCGCCTTAAGGCCATACTCGATAAATATAACTGGCGCGTGGAGGCCGCGCGTGAAGAATTGAAGCCGTGGTGGAAGGCAGGTGTTACTTTTATAAAATTTGTCGAGGATAGGGGCATGGTCAGGGTTGTCGGGAAAAAGGTATTGGGGCTTATCGTGGCCAATGGCTTTAACCTGGAGTTGACAGCGGATATGCTCGGCATAACGGTAAGGGCGCTCGAAGGTTGGCTGCCGAGGCTGGAGATAGAAGAGGAAGCGGCGCGTCCAGCAGCGGAGACGGAGGTTAAGGAGATTGAATCTCCGGAACCCGAGGTTGAACAGAAACCTCCGGCCGTTATTGAAGTTATCCCTGAGCCCGAAATCGATCCCGAGCCCGAACCCGGGCCTGAATCAGTGATAGAGGAAGAGACCCCGGAGGTTTCGACCCTGGCCGTTTCCGCCCCGGCTGTTCCGGATGAACCCGGGCCCGTTGCGCCTAAGATTACAAAGCTGGATAGAAAGAAGGCCGAATTGCAAAGGGCCAAGCTGCTTTTTAGCGAAGCGATAAGAGGATTAAGCGCTTTAAGGAGGGATATCGAGATACACCGCCATCCGGAATATATGCTTCCAAAACTGTCGCAGGCCGTTTATGGCGTGAGCGCGTTCCGCGCAGAAACAGGCAAGGCCATACCTGAAGCGTGGCTCAATACCTTAAAGGCGTCCGTCGTTTATGTGAGAAACGGCCTGGAAGATGATCCGTTAGAACCGCCGGAAGGATGGAGGGAAGATATCAGGGATATCACGGACAGAATAACGGAACTCGAAGATGGACCCGCTGGTCGGGCATCATCAACTGGCGACAGAATAACGGTCTTCGGTAAAGAGTATAAAATAAACCGCGCCGTCTTTGATGCGATTAGGGCTGCCCGGCCTGACGACGCGCGGGCGATCAGACGATTACTCTACCTGATAGACGGTCCAGATACACCCAGTAATATTACCGAAGCCCACATAAGGCGGCTTATTGAGGAGAGTATAGATCCGTCCCCTGACGGAGGGTATAGATATTATATAAGAGTTCACGAACGAGATGGCAAGGTTCAAGCCTATACCTTTGCGACCATCCATCTGAAAGAAGGCAGCGTCACAATAAATGAGACAGCCGTTGCGGCCCATCTGCAGCGTCAGGGCATCGGCACAGCCCTGCGGGCCCGTCTTTTAAAAGATATGGAAGAGATAGGGTATCACAGATTCTCTGTGCAACCCATAAACGCTGACTCAGCTGGCCTGGCGGCAACCTTCGGCTTCAGGGTCGTGAGCGAGAGGAACCCTGTATGGACGGCGGATTTTTCATCTTATGCCTCTTCCAGAGACCAGGCGGATAGGAACTCTGATGAGTCAAGAGATGGAGTCGCAGAGGTTAGGTCCTCTAGCGCGGGTACGGAGGAGTCTATGCAGAATGCGGTATATGTCGTGGAGGCCGGCGCGGAGAAGTTTGTAGGGGCATACCCGGGAGGCATGAAAATGGCCATCTTGGAGAGGTATCCGGATTGTATTGTAAGAAACGTCAGGGCAGAAGGCCGCGGCCAACTTTTCCACGGCGGTTTCAAGTGGTGGGGCGAGCGTAAAGAGTATACTGCGTCTCAAGGAGAGGCGCCTATGGGCGGTTTTATCTTGGAATACAGAGAAAAGAAGCCGTACATGGCATGGAATCCTCATGGTGAAATGGTAAAGGGGACGCACGCTTCGGCCTCAGAACGAAATGCCGTCTATATTCACAGGAATGGCGAAGAGGTTTTTGTAGGGGCGTTTCCTACCAGTTTCGGTAGAAAGCAGAGAGAAGAGCATCCGGACTGTATCGTGAGGAATGTCCAGTTGAACAAAATGGGCGGCCTGTGCCACGGCGGGACGCATTGGTGGCCACGTAAAAAAAGATACAGCGTAAAGAAGAATGAAGAGCCCCTATCAGGTTTTGTCCTTGAATATAAAGACGGCCGGCCCTACAAGGCGTGGGATGATAAAGGTAATCTGGCCTACGACGTTTCAAACGCCGAATCGCAGCGTAACGCCGTCTATCAAATAGACGAGGATAGCGAAGAGGTGTTTGTCGGCGCCTTCCCGGATAATTTTGCGAGGGCGCTTGAAGAACATCCTGATTGCATAGTCAGAAACGTGCAGCTTGACAGGGGAGGAGGATTGAACCTTGATGTCAGGTGGTGGGACAGAAACAAGGCATATGCCGTTTCGGAAGATGAAGAGCCTTTTAAGGGTTTTAGATGCGAGTTTAGAGCCGGAAAGCCCTACAGGGCATGGGACCCCGAAGATGATCTCGTATATGATTTATCGGCGCCGCTGGATATACGTAACGCGATGTATGTCGTTGAAGATGAAGTAGAGGTTTTTATCGGCGCGTTTCCCTTCGAAATCACGAAAAAACTCCTTCAGCAATATCCTGACTGCATGGTGAGAAATGTCCAGGTCGACCGAATGGGGCAGTTAAATAACGGCGGATTCCACTGGTGGAAGGCGAGGAAGAGATATGCCGTTAAGAAAGACGAAGAGCCGCTTTCTGGTTTTGTCTTAAGGTACAAGGACGGCCAGCCCTACAAGGCATGGGATCCTGACGGCGCACTTGTGTATGATGCCTCTGCCACCGAGGCGGCGCGTAACGCAGTCTATATCATGAAAAAAGGTAAAGAGGTTTTAGTAGAGGCCTTTCCTAACAGGTTTGGGACATTTGAATTAGAAAAATATCCTGACTGTATAGTGCGCAATGTGAGGCTCCAGCGGGACGGAAGCCTGTATCACGGCGCTCAGTATTGGTGGGAGAGCCGTAAAGCGTTCAGCGCCCCCGAAGGAAGCGAAGCGCTCGACGGTTTCACCCTCCAATATAAGAAGAAGAGCCCCTACAGGGCATGGGACCAAAACGGCCTTCTGGTGTATGACGCTTCCCTGGAGGAATCCCGGAGGGATGCCGTCTATGTGAGAGATGGCAAGAGACTTGTTTTTATAAGGGCATATCCGCGCGGAGGATTTGGCAGGCTGACGCTGGAGGTGTACCCCGATTGCGTAGTGAAAAATGTAAGCGTAGCCGAAGACGGACATTTGGTCCACGGCGGTTTCAAGTGGTGGGGGCCGAAGGAAGGATACGCCGTGAATGAAGGGGAAGAATGCACCTCTGGTTTCAGGCTTGAATACCGAAATGGAAGGCCTTATAGGGCGTGGGATGCGAAGAATAGGATCGTGTATGATATAGAGCGGTTAAAATCTGAGCGAAACGCTGTATATATTGTGGAGGACGATGAGGAGGTGTTCATGGGGGCCTTCCCTGGTAAATTTGCGTGGGCGCAACTGCGAAGATTTCCTGATTGTGTTGTGAGAAATGTCGAGGTCGCCAGGTCCGGTTCGCTGCAGCAGGCAGGATACCGGTGGTGGAGCGACAGGCAAGAATACAGCGTAGGCAGAGAGGAAGAGCCGCTTTCAAGATTCACTTTAGAGTACAAAGGCGGGACGCCATATAGGGCGTGGGATCCGGATGATAATCCGGTTTCGCTAAGAGAAGAATTACGTGAAATGATAACGCCGACTGGAAGGATAGAGCGTGCGTTGAGGGAATTCCCAGGAGGCTTTATCACCAAGACAAAATTATCCGAACTGTCAGGGCTAAGTTTCTATACACTGGACGAGTATGACTGGAGGGATAAGATAGAAAAAGAGAACAGACAGAGGAGAGACGCGGGTCTGCCCGAGATAACCATTTATAATCGTAATGCCGAAGAAGTGCGCCCCCTCCGGAGCGCGTTTGTCATACTACAGGCGATGCTGGCGCAAGGCTTGAAGATAGAACCGATTCTAAGAGGTGTATTAAACAAAGAAGAGAAGGCAGAATTAAGAGGCCATCTGCTGACGGGTGAAGAAGAAGGTCTCAAGATCGGCGAGGTCTGCTTTGAGGTTGCCATATTGCTACTTCGGATAGTAGAAACGCCTCACAGCAACGCCCTGCTTATAGAGGCGCGGGACAGGATAGAGGCCCTCTTGCCCGCCTTCACGGAATTATCCCGGGGCATATTTAGGTCCTTGCTGAACGGTGATACCGTTAGACATATCGCCTCAAATCTCGGTCCGAGATGCGTTAATATCTCGAAGCATAAAGGCAAGGTAATACGTGGTCTTGCAGGGGCGGAAGAGTGGCTTGCGGCGCGCCGCAAGAAAGTAGAGAGAGACGATACTCAAACGCTGACATTGCCAGAATACAGGCAGATCGCGCTCTTATTGGCCCTTATGACAGAAGGCGCGAGAGAATATATTATGACTGCAGCGGGGCTTGATAAAGAAGAGCGGAGGGCGGTCAGAGAGGCCGCAGAATTCGATATGGCGAATATCGGCAAGCTCTACAACTCCAACAGCAAGGCGGTCATCTATAAGATCATGCGCGATGCCGCGTTAAAGGAAGAGATAAAAACCTTTCTCGCCTCCCTAAAGAAAGGCATGAGTTCTTTGTCCGGAGATAAGTTGATGGAGCCCATGCTCTATTACCTCGGATGGCACGAAGGGTATGAAGGAATTGCCTGCTTTCAAAAACAGATAGGTGTCTTTATGGGCTACAGCCAGATGCAGATATCGCGCTTATTGCGCAATTCCCTGAGAAGGTTAAAAGGTAGGATAGTACTTGATCTCGTAGAGACGGTTGCAGATGACGGAAGCGCTTCCTTTTCTCTTCGTTCAAATGTTGAGACTTTGGCTGAACGATGGGAGCCGTCTTCCAGGAGGCTTAAGCGTCTTCTGGCCCGGGCGCGCCTGGGAAATTATTGCGTCCCTGCGTTCCCGGCGCTCTTCAAGGGCATACCGCCGGAACTTGTCATAAGTGCGATAATCGAAGCGGCGAAGGCCGAACATAATCCCGTTATAATTCTGTGCCACAGCGAGGGGCTCGAGGAGGCCGGATTGGATCCGACCCAATTCAAGACGTTGGTAAAAAAGGTAGAGAGGCGTTTGAGAGCCGATATACCGGTATTTGTAGGGCTCAACCACGGCAATATATCTAGGAGGGAGGACGACACCGCGTTTCTTCGAGAGGCCGTCAATGCTGGATTTGACTACATAACCGCGCATAGGCCGTCTGACAACCCAAAACACCTGGAGCAGGATATAAGGGAGGTAAGACGTATAGTCGAGATAGCACACTCAAATGACGTTCTTGTAGAAGGTGTCTTTGTCGAAACAGGCGAGGCGTCCCGTCCGGATGAGGCGCAAAGATTCGTCGTCTCTACAGGAATAGACTTCATGGCGATATCCAGCGGTACGCTCCATGAAAAAATCGCAAATATGTTGCGATTCAGGTTGGCCAGAGAAATAGATAAGCGCATCGGCATCCCGCTTGCCATATATGAAGGATCGAGCATCCCGGAAACCGACTTTAAAAGAGTGCGCAGCCGTTTCTCCAAGGTCAATATCGGCCGCGTGATATACGAGGCGGCGCAGTCCGCTTATGAGCTGCATGGCTCGGACGCTCACGAAAAGGCCAGAGAAGCGATCAGGGAGTGCGTGAGGGCGAAGATGCGTGCGCTCGCCCCTCCTGATGGATGGCAACCAAAACACCTGTATCTCATAGGAAGCCCTGATAAGACAGCGGAGGCCAGGGCCTCCTCGAGCGGCGGGGAGAGTGTAAAGACGCATTACCGTGTCTTTACGGGAGACCTCGCGAAATATATAAGGATGTCGCCCCGGCGCCTTAAGAAGCTGATAGAGGAGGCGTATCCCGAAGGGTTGACCGCGGCTCAGGAAGAGGAACTGCGAAGATTTAACGATGATGTGTTCCCGGCGCTTAAAAGGTTACGCGCCTACCATGATAGAGAATTTGAAAGGCCGGTTGGCTGCGCCCTGGTCACGGCGGTCGCGGCCATAATCTGCAAAGATAAAGGGTTCAGGGCCCTGATAGGGCGTAATCAAGGCGCAGGCGAATATCATTTCTGCGTGGCCTTAAATATATGTGGCATCAGGTTCTTAATGGATATACTGGGAGAGTATGCCGAATACAGGGCCGCCGGCGGAAGGGATACGAAAGATTATCCCAACTGCGGGATAGCGATGATTCCGATTGATATACCAAAGGACCTTGTGTTCAGAGAGGCCCTTTCTGTATACAGGAATATGGAGCTTGGCGGCTTCGAGGTTGCAAATGCCGCTCCCGGCACAAAATATGCCCTGGAGGTCATGGTCCGGCCCATCGGGAAGAACGCAAGTTATATTCATCTGGATAAAGACCTGGAGTGGTTCATAG
>CAZPYQ010000003.1:33913-37538 GCA_964590585.1 uncultured Planctomycetia bacterium
GTTCATAGTTTCGGCGCTTCCCGGATTTTCCGCGCAAAGGGCCTCCAGCGCCGGCGCGTCTAAAACGGGGCTGCAAGGGTCAAGCGACGCGGATACGATGGCCTTGCAGGAAGAACTGGACGCCGCCGTAAACGAATTGAGACAGGAGATAATAGGCCTTTTACCGAAAGAGCCCCGGGAGCCGGCGCCCGGAGAAATCCCTGTCTATATGCCTTTTAGCGATAGCGAGCTTATTTACAGCGGGCTTAAAGGCGACCGTAAATACTGGTTGCCCAATTGGCATGCGGGCCACCTGATACACCTCGCCAACCTTTTGTTTACAGGGCTCGAGCTTTATGATCCGGCGGCGACCGCATCTCATTTGAAGTTTAACGGAGAACCGGAAGATTTTGATAACATTATCAAAATCCTTAAAAGCAAAAATACGAACCCGGCTTCGGGATTTGATCTTGAAGAGTTCCGTGATAAATTAGCCAAACTATGTGCCCTCTATTATTATCTGACTTACTATCTGCCGCATGCGGAAGAGATAAGGACAGGCGAGATAACCAAAAGTACCAATTATAAGTTACTTTTACCAGAAACCCAATCCGCTGATTTTAATCCTCCTCCGGACAAGCCTTGCCTTAATATCGGCTGCGGCCTGACCGGATTGGATCTCGCAAGCAAATGGCCGGCTGAAAACGCGCCCCTTATCTTAGTCGACATAAACCCTTTCATCGCCGGTATGGTGGGTGAATACGCCCGGTTAGTCGGAAAGCCGAATATAAGGGTCCTTCTTGCCGACGCGTCGGATCCCGGGTTCCTTAAGGATATGGAAGAAGGTTCGATAGGGAGCGTCCAGATGGATTGCGTATTGCAATATGCCGAATCGTCTTCAAAGAGGAGGTCGATCCTGGCGATGGCTCGGCGCATGCTCATGCCGGAGGGCAGGCTCGTTATAAACGATACAACCATTACCGGAATAAAGGATAGTAGCTTAAGTCCCACGGAGTTTCCGAGCGCCTTAAGACAGGAAGCGCAGGACGCCGGTTTTGAAATAGAAGAATATGACGCGGAAAGACTGACCCATTCCCTTTTCTTGGGCGGCGAGGTAGAGGATTACAGGGTCCGCATTGTCGCCAGACCTCTTAATACCACTGCCGAAGGCGCCGGGACCCCCGCCTCGTCGGGAGGAGAAATAGACGTAGAGTCGGGCAGGCGCGAGTCGTCCAGCGGAAAGCGAGTCCCGCGAAATCAGAAGGAAGGGAAGATGTCCGAAATCACGCTTACGGACGATTATGCGGTCGAGGCCGCTCTCAAAGAAGGGTTCCCATTCAATGAGTATGTGAATATGGCGCTCTACGACCCCGATTTTGGTTATTATACAACCGGACGCGTCCGTCTGGGGCATGACTTCGGGACCTTCGCGATAGCCCTCTCGCCGGCCTACGGCGCGATGGTCGCCGAACATCTTCATAGAATGTGGAAGAGCATGGTTGAGGCGGGCGATATGGATGAGGAAGAGAGGTTCTATGTGATAGAGCCGGGCGCAGGCACAGGAATCCTCGCGCGCGACATCATTCGGCACATGGAGGAGCGTGCGCGGGAAGACGATGATTGGCGGAGATTTTATGGCAGGGTTCATTATACTATCTGCGAAATATCACCGGAGCTTGTAAAGGAACAGCGGAAGACGACGGATGAATTCGCCGGCCGGATAGAGGTGAAGAATGTCGATGCCCTTAATATTACGGAGGCCTTCGAGCGCCCTGTAAAGGGGGCGATCATATCAGACGAACTTATCGACGCGATGGAATCATATATTTTGCGTTTCAAACAAAGCGGGGATATCGAGGCGTGCGTCGCGGTCATGGCTCTCAATGGCGATAAAGTCGCCAGTATGGTGCCTGACGGAGAAAGGGTCAATCTCTTCGTATTGCTTGAACGGGAAGGTATTGTGCAAAAAGGTATCTTCGAGGCAAGCGACAGGAGGCTGCGCGCTGCGCTGGGTGTAAAGCATGATAGAGGGATATTGCTTGGCCGCCAAGAGTTCCTTGCCGTAAAGAAGGCGCTCGCGAAGCCTGGCAGGGAAGCCCTGGCGGAGATGTTTAACTTCTGTATAGAAGGAGTTCCTGTCTATGTCCCGCTTCGATCCCTCCGGGATAGAAAGATAAATGACTACGTAAGTTCCCATATTGACGAGATCGCCCGAAGGGTCGCGTGTGCCGAAAAAGATATTGAGATTAATCTGATGCCGGATAACGACCGATTCGCGCGGGCCGCCTCGAATGTCCTGGCGAAAGGCTTCGTCCTCACTATGGATCTGGGGGGTCCTGCCGGCGAGGAAGGGGCGATGTCCACATACGGCATAGGTTACGATCAGCCTTATTTTCTGGGCTACACAGGGGAGATAGACATATGTGTCTCACCGATATTCGCCATGTACGCGCGCGCAGGCGATGAAGCCGGTTTAGAGCCGGTATTTTTCGGGAAGAAGCGTAGCCTCGAAGACGGCGTCCCGGTTAAGATAACGACAGGTGCCAGCGATGGGGCGATAAGGCGGGCATTTTTGCGCAACGCCGTTATGATGAACCTCGAAGACCATATCTTGGACAGGAGTTCGGTTCCAGCCGATATACGTGAGCAAATGCGCGATGTCGCGCGCCAGCTCCTGGACGGTGTGCCTGCGCGGAATCTTCCGGGGTGGATGGACTTATTTAACGCTCCTGGAGCGGTACGGGTCTCTACCGAGATGCGTATCATTTTAGAGATATCATCCCTTATACAGGACATTGGCCAGCATGCATTGGAAATGGTGCCGGTCTGGAAAGAACGGTTTGAAAAAGGACACGTGCTTTTACTGCAGAAGACACGGTCTACCAGGTCTGCCTATTCCTTCCCCGATAATAACAGATTACCTTTATACACAGAACTTCCGGGCAAAGGCGAAGAGGTTGAATCCGAAATACGCGTTGTTAAAGGACGCATCCTCGCGTCACTCGGGGACGGTTCTGATGCCGAAGGTACCGGGATCCGCGAGTCGTCGAGCGGCAAGCAAGACGAGGGGACACCCTCCCGATGGGCTGAGGGCCTGACCCCCGATGCGATGAGGGACTGTCCCCAAGAGGTTGTTAAGATACACCGCCAGGTGGGCGATGAGGTCGTGAAGGTGCCGGAAGGGTATAGAATAGTCCTGTCAGAGGGCCTCTTCAACCCGGAGGATGTCGTGGCGCTTAACTGTGTCTTTAACAAGGATGTGGTTGGGATACGCCCTCCTGAGGCGATAAGGGCCATGTCGACGAACGGAAACTGCGCTAAACTGGCCTGCGTGGTCACGAGGGAAGAGTTTACAAGATTATGGAAGGACTCCCACAGAAACGCGAATGGCGCCAGGATGATAGTCCTGGAGGACGACCTTAAGGGAGAAAATTACCTCTATCTCGAAGGCCTACTCAAGTTCGCGTCCGCCATACTTAAAAAAGAGAGGGAAGAGATAAACAGGTACTCAAATATCATCTTCGGCGCCTCGTTAAGCGAGGAGCTCTTGGGCTACCTCGAATCCGACAACCCGATAGAGTTCGCCATAAGGGCGATACTCAAGTTCAGGCCCATGACGCGTATACCTGTAGATGAAGAACTCGAT
>CAZPYQ010000003.1:37548-38104 GCA_964590585.1 uncultured Planctomycetia bacterium
CTCGATAACTGCAAGAAGGCGTTGATGGGATATCTGGTGGCGGCGTAAAAGTTTAGTCCGGGTGCGCGCTTCACGGGCGGCCTTTCCCCGAGTTGGGTCGCTTGTGAGGTGCGCCCGGGCTAAAATTTAATTATAATCCGTAAGATTAAAGATTAACCAGGTGTGATTTAAGGAATTTCTCCGTCGCTCTTACCGTCTCGTCCTTGGCCTGCGGCGGGCTTTGCGCTATCCACATCGTGAAATTATAGAGTTCCTGCGTATCAACGACCAGCCATTTTTTATTTTTATAAAGAAAGACGAAGAGGGTGGTCATGGCTATCCGTTTATTGCCGTTCTTGAACGGATGGTTTTTAATCATGAGATAGAAGAATATGGCGGCCTTTGATATGAGTTCCGGATATAGCGACCTCCCGGAGAAACTCTGGAAGGGGGTGGCCAGGCAGCTTTCCAGGATATTGGGGAACCTCGTGGAGAAGTCGGGGATGGGCTCATTGAACGCCAGGAGTTCCTGCGCCAATTTAAAGGATATATATTCAACATCCCTTAAGGTAAGGAT
>CAZPYQ010000004.1:0-27680 GCA_964590585.1 uncultured Planctomycetia bacterium
GTATAGGCCTACGCTATATTATTTGTTACAAAGTATACCATAAATCGACCTTTTGTCAAGAGAGATGTGGCTTTTTATTTCTAACGTTTTTTTGATGTTAACCGCATGCCTGCCCTGTTCAGACCGGCTATATTCCGCCCTTTTACGCCTGCGGACCTTAATATCCTTGCCCGAGCGGCCTCGTCCATAAAATCCCTGTGGGAATGGGCATCTGTATTCACGATAAGACCGCAACCTGTTTTCATGGCCGCCTTCGCCACGTGGCCGTTCGCAGATGAGTGGGACTTTCTGGCCGTCAACTCCAGGAGAACGTTCCTTTTTGCCGCCAGGAACGCATCCTCTATCCTGATGAATCCGGGATGCGCTATTATGTCTGCCCCCGCCTCTATGCCGGCCCTGTTGGTGCCCGGGATAACGGGTTCCGAATCCGTCTCTCCGTGCACGATGATTACGCCGGCGGCGTTCTTCCTCGCGTATCTTATCAAAGGCGCTATCTCCTCCAATGGCGCATGAGTTATCTCCACGCCGGGGAGTGCCAGGATATCCCAGTGCGAATTAAGTTTTTCGCATACCCTGACGAGCGCCGGCAGGACATATCCTATATTGGAGGCGTCAACGTGGTCCGTGAGCCCGATCACCTCATATCCGGCCACCTCCGCGCGCCTCACCATTTCGCTCGGCAGGAGCTCTCCGTCGCTTAATAACGTATGTGTGTGCAGATCAATCATGCGTCCTCTTTTTTATTTCCTGTCAAAAAACGGGTTCTTCCCGCTAATACTCAATGGAACGCCGAGGACCTGTCTCGTACCTTTATCGAAGATACCTTTCGCCAGGACGGCCCGTCCTATCGAATACATTATACGGTTATCCGCATGCAAGGCGTTTGCCGCCGCTACGGCGGAACCCATGGCTATTCCGAGGTCGATCGAATTGAACGCGCACATGGCGCCTGCGGCCGCGAGCGCTTCGCAATTCTTGTACCCGCAGAAACCGCAATTCAATCCGGCCGGGTTGTCTTTTACGCCGAGAATGAAGACCGCTTCCAGGGATTCCACGCTTCCGGCATCGCGCTCCATACTAGGGCGGCTCTCTCTCTTTCCGATCTCCCGCATCGTCATGGCCAGTTCCTTTATATCGGCCTTGTCGTCGATCAGGCAGGAGACGATATTGTCGATCCCCCGCGTCTTGGGCGATGTCCGCGCCGCGGCGGCCATAAATTCGGCGCACCTGATGATCGCCTCTCTCTCTAACTCATTGCTTCTCTTCACGCAAAAACACCCCCATCCAACTCCTAACTCCCAACTATTTCTGCCGATCCTACACGTCTTTCGTCGACAACGCTATCTTTCGCTGTATGGAATCGACCTTCAGCACCTTCACCTTTATCTCGTCCCCTGCCTTAAACTTCTCCTCCATCTTCTCCGGCGAATCCACGCCTATCTCGGATATGTGGGCGAGGCCTTCGAGGTCGGTTTCTATCTCGACGAAAAGGCCGAAATTGGTTATCTTCGTCACCTTGCCCGTCATGACAGTACCGGAGGCGATGCGCGAAGCTATCTCATCCCAAGGATCGGGCAGCATCTGCTTTAACCCCAGCGAGATCCTGTGATTGGCGCCATCTACCGACAGGACACAGGCCTCTATCTTCTCGCCTTTCTTGAATACATCCTTGGGATGACCTATGCGCTTGGTCCACGAGATATCGGAAATGTGCAGGAGGCCGTCTATACCGTCTTCGAGCTCCACAAACGCCCCGTAGTTCGTCAGGTTTCTTATCTTTCCCTTGACCTTGCTGCCGACAATATATTTTGCTTCAACGCCTATCCACGGATTGGACTCGAGCTGTTTCAACCCAAGCGATATCTTCTGGCTCGCCTTGTCTATCGCCAGGACCATCGCTTCGATCTTATCTCCTATCGCCAGCATTTCGTTCGGGTGGTTGTACTTCTTAGTCCACGACATCTCCGAAATATGGACCAACCCTTCCACGCCTTTCTCCAGCTCCACGAAGGCGCCGTATGGCACGAGGTTCGCCACTAGACCCGTTACCTTCGTCCCCACAGAGTATTTGGTCTCTATATTATCCCACGGGTTAGGCGTGTTCTGCTTTAGCCCGAGGGATATCCTCATATTCTCCTTATCGAAATCGAGTATCATCACATCTATGGTATCGCCTATTGCGAGCATCTCGCTGGGATGGCTGACGCGGCCCCAGCTCATGTCGGTTATGTGCAAAAGCCCGTTGATTCCGCCTCCTATATCCACGAAGGCGCCAAAGTCGGTGATATTCCGCACGGCGCCGGTTATGACCGCGCCCTTTTGGAGCCCGTCCATCACCTTCTTTTTGTCCTCTTCCCTCTGCTTCTGCAACGCATCCTTGTGCGAAACGACGATGTTGCGGCGCGGCTTGTTTATCTTGACTATCTTGAAAGGCAGGACCTGCCCGACCATCTGATTTAACCCCCCTATATTTCTTGACGCGGCCAGGCTCGCCGGCAAAAACGCCTCCACGCCTATATCGACCATGAAACCGCCCTTCACCTTCCTTGTCACCCTGCCGTCAAGTATATCGCCTTCGACATACCTGGCTATCACCATGTCCCACCCGACGGCCCTCTCCGCCTTCTCCTTGGAAATTACGACCATGCCGTTTTCGTCCTCTTTGGATTCCAAAAGGACGTTTATCTCGTCTCCCAGGTTTATAGCTTCGGGGTTCTGGAACTCTGTTTTCGGGACAATACCTTCGGATTTGTACCCTATATCGACGATCACGTCCTTGTCCCTCACCTCTACTATCTTACCCTTGACGATCTGGCCTTCCTTCACCTCGGAGATGGACTCCTCATAAAGCCTGGAAAATTCCGTCACCTCCTTAACGGTATCTTCATCCTGTATTTTTGATTTCGCCATTTATTACGTATCCCCTTTCTAGTTTTATTTTTTTTACCACTTTCTCTATCACCCAATCGGGTGTTGAAGCTCCGCTCGCTATACCGACCGTTCGCTTGCCCCTGAACCAGCGGGGCATGACGTCTTTATCTGTTTCAACCAGATACGAATCGTTCAGGCTCCTGCAGACCTCAAAAAGCCTCCTCGTATTGGCGCTGTGTCTGCCGCCTACTATGATCATCGTGTCCACTGTCCCGGAAAGAAGAGAGGCGGTCCTGATACGCTTGCCGGTATCATTGCATATCGTGTTGAAGACCCTTATCTCTCTCGGCCCCTTATTCAGGAGAACTCCCACTACATCCAGGTAGTTTGCCATGGTCTGTGTCGTCTGCGATATGACGGCGGCCTTTTCGCCCTCTCGGAATACTTCTTTCCCGGCCTCTCTTTTATCTTTTATGACACGGGCCCTGCCTCCGGCGAATCCGACCAGCGCCTTGACTTCGGGGTGCGTCTTCTCTCCGACTATTATCAATGCATACCCTTCCCCCGCCATCTTGCTTGCCAGCTTCTGCGCGTGTAAAACGAAAGGGCATGTCGTATCTATAACGGCGCAACCCATATTTCGTATCTTTTCGAACACGGAAGGCGGCGCGCCGTGCGATGATATGAGGATGGCGCAGGGCATCTTCGCTTTATTAAGGTCCTTTATTGTCGCAAGGCCCTTCTCGGCCAGCTTCTCGACCACCTGAGAATTGTGTATTATCGACCCGAGAGAATAGACTTTTCTATTGGCCTTAAGCGCGCTGTTTGCTATGGTTATAGCGCGTTTGACCCCGAAACAGAAACCTATCCTATCGGCCAGTTTCACTTTCATATCGCGCTTTAAGATCCGCTATGCCTTTCATTATCTCCTGGCTGATCCTGTCATAGCCCGATTTCGTTTCATCGCCAAAGAGGTCCCCGAAATAGACGGCCTTTCCGAACCGTACGCGTATGGGGTGAGGCTTGGGTTTCTTAGCCCACTTGGGAAATGCCTCCCTCGCCCCTCCTATATAGGCCGGTATCACCGGAACTCCGGCCTTTGCCACCAAAAATCCTATACCTCTGTGGCCCTCCTTCAACCTGCCGTCCACGGTCCTGGTGCCTTCCGGAAATATCACGAGGGGCCGGCCCCTCTTCAAAAGGTCTATCGATGTCCTGATAGCGCCAAAGTCGCTTCCGCGTCTCTTCAGAGGAATCGCCCTTACGTTTCTCATTATCCAGCCAAAACATTTTTTCCTGAACAGGGTGTCGCGGGCGAGGTAATTTAAGAACCTGCCCGTCGATACGCCTATAAGGATGGGATCAAAATAGCTCGAGTGGTTAGCGGCTATAAGAAAAGCGCCGCGGGGCAGTATATTGTTCCTGCCCGCTATCCTTAAACTGTAAAAGAGCGAAAAATAGACCCAGAAGAGAAACCTGAAAAACGTATACACCATAAACGAGATCATATTATCGCGTTATATATGAAATGACCTTTTCCACGACCTCATTTATCGTTAGAGCCGTCGTGTCTATCAGGATAGCGTCGGCGGCTTTCTTAAGCGCGCCGACAGAGCGCTTCATATCGGATGAATCTCTCGCGGAGACATCGCACTCCACCTCTTCAGCGCTTATCTCCTGGCCCAGCGAGATCAGGTCCTTATGCCGCCTCTTCGCCCTCTCCCGCAGGTCGGCGTCCAGGTAGAATTTAAACCTCGCGTCCGGGAAGACCACCGTACCGATATCTCTTCCTTCAAGGACGGCCCCGGCCGCCCGGCCTATGCCCCGCTGAAGTTCCACCATCCTCTTTCTTACGCCTGGTATCCTCGCGATATACTTCACGTTATTTGTAAGTTCGCTGGTGCGTATAAGGCCCGAAACGTCTTCGTCGTCTATATAAACTTTTAAAGCCCCTCCCGCTTCCTTCAGGTCTATCCTGGAGGATTCAGCCAGTCTTATCAAAGATCTCTCATCCTTAAACCCTATCTTCTGCCTCATCGCCTTAAGGGTGAGCGCCCTGTACATCGCGCCGGTATCTATATACAAAAGACCCAGTCTTCTGGCGATGATTTTCGCAACCGTGCTCTTGCCGGATCCTGCGGGCCCGTCGATCGCGATTATCGTCTCTTCCATATCTTTAAACGCCGTCGCGGATAGATTTTGCCTTCTTCAGATTAGCCAATAAACGCCTGAAACCCTTCCTGGCCAAGGCCATCCTTATATCGTTTAAATCCACTATCAGTTTATCCAGGGCCCTGATCGAGAACTCTCTGTTGTCTCTTAAAATATCCAGCCACATCGCAGGATCGGAAGATGCTATCCTGGTCGTATCCCTGAAGCCGTTTGCCGCGTAGACGAGACCGTCCTTCTCCTGGGCAAGACAGAGCGCCACAGCCGCCATGTGAGGCAGATGGCTTACCATCGACACCTTCTTATCATGCGTCCTCGGGTCCATGATACTGATCCTGGCGCCGAGGCTGAGCCAGAATTTAGACACCTTCCGCAACGCCCCCTTATCGGTATCTTTAGTCGATGTCAGGATGACATTCGTCCCTTTAAAAAGGCCGGCACTCGCAAAGGCAACAGATGCCTTCTCCCCGCCCGCCATGGGGTGGGCGCCTACAAACGAAACGCCTTCCGGCAAGAATCCTTCTATCTTGTTTACGATATCCTCTTTTACGCTCCCGACATCGGTAAGGATGCTTCCCTCTTTCATGAACCTAGCGGCGCGTCGGGCGAAACCCGGGATTGTGCCGACATTTGTGGCGATTATAACCATATCCGCCCCAGAAACACCTCTTTCCAGATCGAACGTCCCGTGGTCCACGGCGCGTCGTCTCATCGCCTTGGTGAGGGTGGAACGCCTCCTGAATACGCCGACCACCTCTTTCGCGAGCCGCCGCTTCTTAAGGGCCAAACCTATCGACCCCCCTATGAGCCCTACCCCGATGATTGTAACTTTCCGAAATCTCATAATATTCTCATTCCGTGTTTCGTACTGTGTGCTGCGTTCTGCGTACGGCGTTTGTTTTCACGCCGTACGCGGCACTCCGCACGCCGTACGCGACATCAGTATTACATCTCCCGATCCACCGCCTTCGCTACGCGGCGCAGTTCCCTCATGAGCTTATCGAAGTTTTCCGGATAGAGCGACTGCTCACCGTCCGACAGCGCCTCTTCCGGATTCGGGTGCACCTCTATGATGAGTCCGTCGCATCCGGCCGCAACGGCCGCCTTCGCGCAATCTCCGACAAGGCCCCATCTTCCCGCGGCGTGAGAAGGGTCCACTACGACAGGAAGGTGGCTTAAATTCTTTATGACGGGTATGGCGCTTATGTCCAGGGTGAACCTCGTGGAGTCCTCGAATGTCCTTATCCCCCTCTCACACAACATTACGTTGAAGTTCCCTTCGGAGAGTATATATTCAGCCGACATGAGAAGTTCCTTTACGGTATTCGCCATGCCGCGTTTCAGCATGACCGGTTTCCTGGATCTGCCGACCTCTTTCAGGAGGTTGAAGTTCTGCATGTTACGCGCGCCTATCTGTATGATGTCCGCATATTTCGAGATCGTATCGAGGTCGCGCGTGTCCATGAGTTCCGTTATCACCAAGAGCCCCGTTTCTTTCTTCGCTTCGGCGAGGTATTTAAGGCCTTTTTCTCCCAGCCCCTGAAACGCGTACGGGCTGGTCCTTGGCTTGTAGGCCCCTCCGCGCAATATCTTGGCGCCCGAGGCCTTCACCTTCTTCGCTACGTCTATGAGAAGCCCCTTCTTCTCAACCGAACACGGGCCCGCCATGACCACTATCTCTTTTCCCCCTACGCGCACCGCGCCGCGGCCTATATCTATGATGCTCGCTTCTTTTTTGAAATCACGCGAAACGAGCTTGAAGGGTTTGAGTATCGGCATGACCTTCTCGACGCCGGGAAATACCTCAAACGGCTGTATGCGGACTATGTCCTCTTCGCCTATGACGCCGACTATGGTCCTCTCAACGCCGCGCGATATTATGGTCTTCAGGCCAAGCGCGTGAATTCTGGCGACTACATGGTCTATCTCGCTTTTTGTGGCCTCCGGCCGTAATACTATGATCATCCAAGCACCTCTTTCAACGCATTAAGGAATTTTAAGTTCTCCCGCCTCGTTCCTATCGTAACGCGTATGAACGTATCCCACCCCCATGCCTTCATGTCGCGCACGATAACGCCTTTTTCGAGCAGCTTTTTGAACAGGACCTTGCAATCCATCCCGGCGTCAAACAATATGAAATTTGTCGCGCTCTCTATGTATCTTAGGTTCATGGCGCGAAACGCGCTATAGAGAAACTCCTTCTCTCTCCTCACATGGTCAAGGGTCATCTTTAAGAACCTCTTATCCTCCAGCGCCGCGCACCCCGCGTACTGCGCCAGGATATTGACATTGAAAGGCTCGCGTACCCTTTCGAGATAACTTATGAGCTCGGGATTCGCCACAGCGTAACCAACCCTCAACCCCGACAACCCGTATGCCTTGGAGAAGGTCCTGGATACTATGAGGTTCGGCATGCCCTCAATATAATCCAATCCGTCCGGATAGTCCTTTAGATTCTTAGCGAACTCGAAGTACGCCTCGTCCAGAAAGACGACCACGCCTTTTGGCACCCGTTTCAGGAAATCCGAAAGCTCACGCTTCGTAACGTATCTTCCCGTAGGATTATCAGGGTTGGCTATGAAGACCATCTTCGTGCCGGAACTTATCTCGTCAAGCATGGCCGGAAGGTTGTATTTATAGTCTTTTAGGGGCACCTGTATTATACGGGCGCCCGCTATCTGCGACGCGATCTCGTACATGAGGAATGTCGGGTTCGCTATCACCACCTCGTCGCCTTCGCCGACGAAGGTCCTGAGCGCGATGCTTATAATCTCGTCCGATCCGTTACCCGTAATCAGATCCTTTTCTTCTACCTTAAGGTGCTTCGCAAGCGCCCTCTTAAGGTAAAATGAGGAAGCATCGGGATATCTGTTTATATTCTTTAAGCCCTTCCTTATCGCGCGAAGCGCCTTCGGAGAGGGCCCTATGGGGTGTTCGTTGGAGGCGAGCTTTATGACCTCTGCGAGCGAAAGCTCCCTCTCGACCTCTTCGATGGGTTTCCCCGGCACGTACGGCTTTACCCTATTTATGCATTCTCTGATATATTTTTTCATATTAAGCTTTCAGCTGTCAGCTATCAGCTATCAGCAGCTGACAGTCCGCAGTCGCTTTCTCATCCTATAGGATACGACCCTAGGATCTTCAAGTATGTCGCTTCGCGCCTTAAATCAGCGAGCGCGCCGGCGACCTTCCTGTCGGAGCAGTGACCCTCAAGGTCGACGAAGAAATAATACTCCCATGGCCTCACCTTGGACGGCCTCGATTCTATCTTCGTCAGGTTTATCCCGTGCCTTCTGAAAGGAACGAGTATGTCGTGAAGCGCGCCGACCTTGTCTTTCACGGAGAACATGAGCGATGTCCTGTCCTTCGATGTCGGTTTGGAGTCTTCCTTTCCTATGACCAGGAACCTCGTGACATTATTCGCCATATCCTCTATCCCCCTGGCGAGGACATTTAAAGCGTGTTTCTCCCCGGCATTTATGGAGGCGATACATCCGGAACCCTTCTCTTTCGACGCGATCTCTGCCGCTCTTGCCGTGCTCGAAACCTCCACGAGTTCCGCCTTAGAGAGGTTCGCCTCCAGCCATAACCTGCATTGGCCGAAGACATGAGGGTTGGAGTATATCCGCCTTATCCTGGAGGCCTTCTTCTCTTTCGAAAGAAGGTTATGGGATATCTCCAGATAGATTTCAGAGCATATCTTGAGGTCCGAGTCTATGAGCATGTCCAGCGTATGGTTCACAGCGCCTTCGATGGAATTTTCTATCGGAACCACTCCATAATCCGCCCTAGAATGCCCGACCTCGGCGAAGACATCCCCTATGGTGTTACAGCCGGTATAGCCGACGCTTGAGCCGAATTTCTTCATGGCCGCCAGGTGCGTGAAGGTAAGCTCCGGCCCGAAATACGCAATTCTTATGTCTTTCTCGAGCTTCAAAGAGGCCGACATTATCTCCCTGTATATCGCCTTTAGCGCATCGTCGTCAAGAGGGCCCTTATTGAGCCTCGTTATGCGATCGTAGACAGACTTCTCCCTGTCGGGCACATAGGCGGATATCTTTTTTCTCGCCTTTATCGCGCCTATATCTTTCGTCGCCCTGGCGCGTTTCGTTAAAAGGTCCAAAATCCTGGCGTCTATCGCGTCTATATTTTTGCGCAGTCTCGCAAGTTTCATAAGGTCGCTCCTCCGTCGCTTTGGCCGCTCGATACCGGCTTGCCCGTATGCGTGTCTATGACTAAACCAGAGCCCTTATCTTTCACGAAATCCAGGTCCGCCTCCTTAAACTCCTTAAGCTTCGGAAGTTCTTCGAGGGATTTCAGGCCAAAGTGCTTAAGAAATTCCGTCGTCGTGCCGTAAAGTATGGGCCTGCCAGGGGCCTCCTTCCTGCCCCGCGTCCTGATAAGGCCCCTCTGCTCCAGCGTCGCAATGACCCCGTCTACATTAACGCCCCTTATCGCCTCGATATCCGCCCGGGTAAGCGGCTGCCTGTATGCTATTATCGCCAGCGTCTCCAGCGAAGGCCCCGACATCCTGTCAGGCGGCCTCTTATAGAGCTTGGCTATCCAGCTTCCGTAACGCGGGTCCGAAAGCATCTGGAAGCCGCCGGCTATCTCTTTTACGGAAAAGCTCCTCCCGGATGAGGCGTACTCGCGGTTCAGCTCCTCGACAAAGCCCTTGATCGCGGTGGGTTCAATGCCGCCCAGCACATCCTTGATCGTGTCTATGCTGAGGGGCTTGTCGCTCACGAACAATATCGCTTCAATTATACGCTTGGCTTCAGAGTTATCCATATGGGTTATCCCGCTTCGTTTTGCGTCATGCGCCTTGCGTCATGCGTAACTTTTACGCAGTACGCCATACCCCGTACGCCGTACGAATCATCGGTTTTCTTCCTTCGGCTTCATCGCCTCTTCGTTCCTTGATATCTCTATCTCTCCAAAAACCCTCGCCTGTTTAGCCACAACTTCCTTCATCCTTATCAGTTCCAGAAGCGCCAGGAAGATCGTTATTATCTCTATCTTATGCTTCGCTCTTTTAAACAGGTCCGTAAAGTAAAGGACCGGCTTTTCGACGAGCATGTGATATATGTCGTGTATCTTCTCCGAGACCGTGAATTCATCCTTGACCACCTGGTGAAAGATCTCCTTCGGAATATCCTTCATCACTTTCGTGAAGGCCGTTATGAGGTCAAAGAGGCTCGCCTCAAAAAATTCTACCTCCTCTGCGGGGCCGGCCTCCGATTTCTTCTCCGTAGCCAGCCTGGGGAAGAAACCCTTCTGCTTCGTGGCCATCTGCGAGAGTTCGCCCGCGGCCTCTTTGAACTTCTTGTATTCCAGGAGCCGTTTCACGAGTTCGGCCCTCGGATCCTCTTCCGCCGCTTCGTCCTCCTGGAGCTGGTCCTTGGGCAGGAGCATCTTGGACTTGATGTGTATGAGCGTCGCGGCCATGACAAGGAACTCACCGGCTATATTCAGGTCCAATAGCTGCATGAGTTCCAGGTATTCAAGGTACTGATCCGTGATTTTGGCTATCGGTATATCGTATATATCTATCTCCTCTTTCTTGATAAGATAGAGGAGGAGGTCCAACGGCCCCTCGAATACTTCGAGTTTTACCTTATACGTCATATTAAGCTTTCAGCTGTCAGCTGTCAGCTTTCAGCCAATAGAAGCTGTCAGCTGAATCCACATCATACGAGATTGATGGCTTTCTTCACTTCTGACATTGTCTTTGAAGCGGCCTCTTTGGCCTTCTTGCCACCTTCGTTCAGTATCTCTCTTATCTTTGATGTCGTGAGCGCCTTCCTCTTGTCGCGTATCGGCTGAAGATGGTCCGCCAGAAGTACCGCCAGGCGCGCCTTGCACTCCGTACAGCCTTTTTGCGCGTTCACGCACCAGCCCCTTACCTCTTCCTTAAGGACGCTGGTCCCGAATGCCGAATAATAGGAAAAGACCGTGCATATATCAGGGCGCCCTTTGTCGCTAAGCCTTATCCTCGCGGGATCCGTTATCATGCCGGCAACCCTCTTCATTATCGTCTCCGGCTGATCGGAGAGGAATATGCAATTATCATAACTCTTTGACATCTTCCTGTTATCGAGACCCAGAAGTTTCGGGGTAGTCGTTAAAAGCGGCTCCGGTTCGGGGAATATATCCTTATTGTAAAGCCCTTTAAACTTACGCACTATCTCTCGCGTAAGCTCGAGGTGCGGAAGCTGGTCCACGCCGACGGGGACCCTATCCGCCTTATATATGGCTATGTCCGCCGCCTGGAGCACCGGATATCCCAAAAAACCGTAGGTAGCGAGCTCTCTTCCCCTTATCTCGCGCAGCTGCTCTTTATATGTCGGGCACCTTTCGAGCCACGCAAGCGGCGTTATGTCCGAAAATACCATCGCGAGTTCCAGGTGCTCGGTAACGTGCGATTGTATGAATAGAACACTTCTAGACGGGTCCAGGCCTGCCGCCACCCAATCCCTGGCGAGCTCATAGGTATTTTCGGCCAATCCTTCCGGCTCCTCGTACTCGCTCATGAGCGCGTGCCAATCCGCCACCATGAAATAACACTGGTACTCATCCTGCAGTCTGACCCAGTTGTTGAGCGCGCCTACAAGGTGCCCAAGATGTAATCTTCCCGTAGGACGCATTCCGCTCAAAATTCTTTTCTTCATACCCGGCCCATTACTTCGTAAGTCTCCTCGCCACTTTCTCTATCTGATACACCTCTATCAGGTCCCCTTCCTTTATATCGTCGTGCCTGTCCAGGCCTATGCCGCACTCAAAATTCTCCATGACCTCCCTCGCATCGTCCTTAAAGCGCTTGAGGCCCGATATCTTGCCTTCGTATATCACCTTCTTGTCGCGGATAAGCTTTGCTATGGCGTTGCGGGCGATCTTGCCCTTCACCACGTACGAGCCAGCGATGGTGCCCACCTTGGATACCCTGAAGACCTGGCGGACCTGCGCCCTGCCTACGAAGACCTCTTTCGAATACGGCTCCAGGAGGCCCTCCATAGCGGCCTGAACGTCAGCGATCGCCTCGTATATGACGCCGTATAGTTTTATCTCGATCTCTTCTTTCTCGGCCGTATTCTCGGCCTCGGGCTCGGTCTTTACGTTGAACCCGATTATGACGCAATTCGAAACGACGGCGAGCATGACGTCAGACTCGTTTATATTCCCGATACCCGAGTGTATGACGTTAAGCTGGACATCTTTAGTGCTCAACTGTTCCAATGATTTCTGCAGCGCCTCGACGGACCCCTGAACATCGCCTTTAATGATTACCTTAAGCTCTTTCATCTCAACGTCCTGGACGCGCTGGTAGAAATCTTCCAGTGTAATGCGTTTGGAGATTTTGAGCTTCCTCTCCCTCGCCTCATCCTGTTTTAAAAGAGAAAGCGTCCTCGCCTTCTTCTCGTCCTTTACGACAAAAAACTCGTCGCCCGACATAGGGACCCCGGAGAGTCCCAGTATCGTTACCGGCATGGACGGCGATGCCCCTTCCACGCGCTCCAGCCTATCGTTCAACATAGCCTTGACCTTGCCGTAGTACATGCCGCTCACTACCATATCGCCCAAAGAGAGCGTTCCGTTCTTGACGAGGATCGTTGCCATGGGCCCTTGTCCGCTTGAAAGCTTACCCTCTATGACCACGCCTCTTGCCCTCATCTTCGGATTAGCCTTAAGTTCCAGAAGTTCCGCTTCGAGGAGCAGCATCTCCAAAAGATGCTCCACCCCCTCGCCTGTCTTCGCCGAAACAGGGACCGCGATAGTCTTGCCGCCCCAACCCTCAGGCGCCAGGCCTATCTGCGCAAGCTGGCCCTTGACCTTATCCAGGTTTGCGGCGGGCAGGTCGCATTTATTCATGGCCACCACTATCGTGACGCCGGCGGCCCTGGCATGGTCGACGGCCTCCTTCGTCTGCGGCATCACGCCGTCGTCAGCAGCCACGACCAGTACGACGATATCGGTCGCATTGGCACCCCTTGCCCTCATGGCCGTAAACGCCGCGTGTCCGGGGGTATCCAGGAAGGTCACGGAGCCTTTCTTCAATTTCACCCTGTATGCGCCGATATGCTGCGTGATCCCGCCCTTCTCCCTGTCGGCTACGTGAGTCTTCCTTATGAAGTCCAGAAGCGACGTCTTACCGTGGTCTACGTGCCCCATGAACGTGACGACAGGCGCCCGCGGCACTAGCACGGCGCCTTCGCCTTTCTCATCCAACTCTCTGTCGCTCTCGGAAAACTGCCTGGAGGGCGAGACCGCTTTCTTATATTCAAACCCATATACGGGCAGGATGTTTTTAACTATATCCTCTCCGAGATTCTGGTTTATGTTGGCGAATACGCCGTTCTCTATGAGGTGGGCTATTATCGCATTAGCCCTGACCCCCATGAGGTGCGCGAGATCTTTCAGCATTACAGGCAGTCTTACCTCCAATACGCGCGGCGCGCTCTCTTTGACAACAATCTCCTCGTGAATCTCCTCATGGACCTCCGCCGCCTCAGGCGTCGTCTTTATCTCCGGGGCCTTTTCAGCCGTCTTTTCAGGCGGTTTTTCCTGGATCTTTTCAGCCGGCCTTTTCGGCTTAGGTATCTCTAACTTTGGTTTTTCGGAAACCGGTTTCGGGGGCGCCTTGGGGGGAACCGGCGCCGCTTTCGGAGGGGGGAGCGGCTCTTTCCTGACCTCAATGGGAGCGGCCTGGACCGGAGGCACAGGAACAACCTTCGCCTTCTTCTTGGACGTAACCTTAATTTTCGAGACCTTGGCCTTTGGCGGCGTTTTCTTCTCTGCGACAGGCTTCGCCTTTTTCGGCTTTTGAACGGCCTTCGGAATAGCCTTCTTCTTCTTTTTCTGGTTCTCTTTCATATTTTTATATCTTATTCGCGGAATTCAGTATCTTTTCGGCCGTCTTAGGGCCTATGCCCTTAAGCTGTGAAAGTTCGCCGGCCGACAGCGCCTTTATCTTCTCGACCGTATCATAGCCCGCCTCTTCGAGTATCTTCCTGGTCTTTTCACCCACACCGTCCAGG
Source organism: uncultured Planctomycetia bacterium (assembly GCA_964590585.1). Lineage (GTDB taxonomy): Bacteria > Omnitrophota > Gorgyraeia > 2-01-FULL-45-10 > JAHFGN01 > CAZPYQ01. The sequence continues at coordinate 14,076 of CAZPYQ010000004.1, forward strand.
TCAGTCAGGGATGGGGCTTTCGCCTTTTCGGGAGCGGCAGACTCTTCCTCCTGCGCGCCTTCCGCCTTTGGGGCCTCCTTCTTCTTACTGCCCCTGACGTCTATCTCCCAGCCTATTAATTTTGAGGCGAGCCTGACGTTCTGCCCATGCTTGCCTATGGCTATGGATAACTGGTCATCCTTGACCGCTATCTCTACCTTCTTGGCGGCCTTGTCCGCCTTCACCTCTCCTATCTCGGCCGGGCTCATCGCGGCTATGCAGTACTCTTTTATGTCGTTGGACCATTTTATTATATCTATCTTCTCGCCCTGCAGCTCCCTCACTATATCCTTGACGCGCGTTCCTCTCATGCCTACGCACGCGCCGACCGGGTCGACCTTCTCCTCCTTGGACCAGACCGCTATCTTCGTCCTCTCGCCGGCCTCTCTGGCTATGGACCTTATCTCGACTATGCCCTCCGTTATCTCGGGTACCTCCAGCTCAAAGAGCTTCTTCACGAACTCGGCGCTTGAGCGCGAAAGTATGATCTTGGGGCCGTGCGGCGTCTTATCTACCTCCATTATATACGCCCTGACCCTGTCGCCCTGCTTAAAACGGTCCTTGGGGCACTGCTGGGAACGCGGCAGGAGGGCCTCTGTCTTCCCCAGGTCAAGTATGATGTCCCCGCGTTCGAACCTGTGGACGGCGCCGTCCGTTATCGTACCGACCCTTTTCTGATAATCGTCAAGGATGACCTCCCTCTCGGCCTCGCGTATCTTCTGTATTATGACCTGCTTCGCGGTCTGCGCGGCGATCCTGCCGAACTCATCCGATTTTATATCTTTTCCGGCGCTGGATATCGTTATCTCGCCGGTCGACCTGTCAACGGTCACGGCGACATCCGCCTCCTTATCGCCCACTATCTTTCTCGCGGCGCTCACAAGGGCGGACTCGATCGCCTTGAAGAGTATCTCCTTGTCTATGCCCCGCTCGCGCTCTATATGTTCGAGTACCGCCAAAAGTTCCTGATTCATCTCGCGCTCCTATTAAAATTCTATCTTGAGTCTGGCAACGGCTATTTTATCCTTAGGGACGACCGCGCTTATCCCGTCCCGCTCCACTATTATCGCCTCTTTATCCATCCCCACCAGGATTCCCTCCAGGTGTCTCTTACCGTCTACGGGTTCATGCGTATCGACCTCTATATCGCGGCCCATGACCCTCTTAAAATCACTATTTGCCTTAAGAGGCCTGTCCAGGCCCGGCGAAGAGACCTCGATCGTATACCTCTCTTCTATAAAATTCGCCTCGTCCATCTTCTCGCTTAAAAATTTATTGAGCGCCTCGCATTCGGAGAGCATGATGCCTTCCGGTTTATCCGCCAGGAGCCTCAAGACCATGCCATGTGACTCGGCTCGATACGATATATCCACAAGCTCTATGCCGTGTTCCTCGAGATATCCCGCTATAAATTCTTTCACACGTTCTATTATATCCATGATGGAGCCAATCCGCTTTTGTCTTCAGCGCGACATCCGCCGCAGCGCCTACCGGCGCTTTGCTCATTGAAGCGCGAAGGCGGATAAAAAAAAGTGGGTGCTGAACTTACCCACTTAATGATTCCCCCCTTTAGGAAATAGATTTATTTACTTTTTATATGATAGTATAAAAACCTATATGTGTCAAGTATTTTCGACCAAAGCTCGGTATTTGACCCCGAGCGCTTTAGAAGGGCCGGGTGTCTTTACTCTTCTGCTACCTGTACCTTTTTTAACAGGAAACTAATCGTCTTCTCCTCGCGTATCTTCTCCTTAAGATCCTCGATCAGGCCTTCTTTCCGGTAATATTCCTTCACCTTGTCAACCGGCTGATTAACCTGGGCCGATATGGCCCTGAATGAGTTCTCCACCTCGGAGTCTTCGGCGTCTATGCCCTCTTTTTCGGCTATCGAATCGAGGATGAAGAGGAGCCTTACCCGTTTAACGGCATCGTCCTTGAACCTCTCTTCGAACTCCTTATCCTTGGAGTCAAGTTCTTCCTTTTTAAATCCCTTCTCCTTGAGACGGGACTTGGCGTCTTCGACGATATGATGGAGCTGCCTGGCGGTGAATGATTTCGGAACGCTGAAGACGTTATCCTCTATCAATCTGCCCAGAAGCTGGTTCTCCATGTCTATCCTGGCCTGGTTCTCCGAATGGAGCCGAAGCTCCTCTTCTACCGTCTTCTTTAAAGCCTCCAGATTATCCTTGCCCAGGTCCCTGGCGAACTCATCGTCTATGGCCGGAAGGCGGCGCTCTTTTATCTCCTTGACCTTTACGTGATAAGACGCCTTCTTTCCGGCCGCTTCCTTATTGGGATACTTTTCCGGAAGCGTCACCTCGCAATCCCTCTCTTCCGACTTCTTCATCCCGGCCATCTTTTCGGCGAGTTCCGGGACGAGCCCCTCCTTATCCATGCTTATCCATAGGTTTTCCCTTTTCTTGTGGATCGGCTTTCCGCCTACATAGCAGTCGACGTCGCACACGGCGTAGTCGCCCATCTGAAGGGGCCTGTCCTCTATGGATATGTATTTCGCGTTTAATAACCTTAAGTTCTCGAGGGCCTTTTCGATGCCCTGCGGCGTGACCTCGGCGTTTTTCTTCTTTATCCTTATCCCGCTGTAATCCTTCAATTTGAAATCGGGCCGGAGGTCGACCTTCATCTTGAACGACATGGGCTTGCCTTCCTCGAATATTACGTCGGTTATGGAAGGCAGGCTTATCGTTTTAAGCTTATGCTCTTCGACCGCCATAGAATACGCGTCTCGTATCAGAGCTTTAAGCGCCTCTTCGCGGGCCTCTTTTTTGTAGTGCTTCTTTACAAGATCGCGCGGCACTTTCCCGGGCCGGAAGCCCGGGATGCTGGCGACTTTCATGAATTCATCATAAACCTCTTCAAGCGTCCTGGCGACATCCGCCTCGAGGACCTCGATCTCCAGCGAAACGGCGCAATCCTCTATCTTTTTATTTTTAGTCCTTGGTTTCATATATTATTTTCTTTCTCCTTTTATTTCACTGCCAGCCTGATGCCTTTTAGCGTCAGGTCTTCGTCAACCGCATCTATGGAACCGGTATATTGCCTGACAATGCTGCTCGAGCCGCCTGTGGCTATGACCTTTAAAGGCGCGCCCAGAAGTTTCCTGTATTTCGCTACCAGGCCGTCGCATGCCGAACCGAACCCGAAGAGTATGCCCGAACGCATGCTGTCCCTGGTGGTCCTCCCTATCGCGCTGGAAGACTTTGCAAGCCTTATCTTCGGCAGGAGGGCCGTCTTCTCATATAAACCCTCGAGCGAAATCTCTATGCCCGGCATGATCAGTCCGCCCAGATACGCCCCCTTCCTCGAAACGCAGTCGAAGGTTACGGCCGTGCCAAAATCTATGACGACCGCCGGCGCGCCGTATATCTCGCGCGCCGCAAACGCATTGACCAGGCGGTCCTCGCCCACCTCTTGAGGCCGCGCGTAATTGTTTCTTATGGGTACCCTTATATCCCTGCCTAATACATAGGCAGGGCAAGAGGCGCATATGCGCCTTAATGCCTTCTTCAATTTCGGCAGCGCCGCGGGAACGACGCACGATATCGCGGCCGCGCAGTCCCCGCAGGACAGGCAGCCTGCCTTTCGCAATAAACGCCTCATTGTATTCTCATAACGGCTAAAAGCGGCCGTCGGCATCTTCGCCTTCGCGGCAAGCCGCCGCCCCTTGAATACGCCGACTGTTATATTCGTATTCCCTATATCTATGGCGATCAAATTATTATGCTTCATCTTACGAGTATCACATCTCCAGACGACGTCTTTTCGATAAAACCGTTATCCAGCCTCACAAGGAGCGAACCGTCAGAGTCGACGTCAACAGCCGCGCCCTCGTACTTTCTGTTGGGCAAGGTGACCTTTACGCGCGAACCGAGCATGTCGGATAATTCCTTCCACTCCTCTACTATCTTAGAAAATCCGTTATTTTTGAGAAGCCCGTATCCCGCCTCTAACTCCTCCAGTATTTTCCTGGTCAACTTTATCCGGGAGACATCGCTGCCCAGTTCGGCCCTGAGGGATGTCGCGCCTTTAGGAAGCGTTTTTAGCGGCGTATTGACGTTGACCCCGATGCCGACTATGACGAACTCCACCTCGTCCTGCTCCGCCTTCATTTCCAAGAGTATCCCGCAGACCTTCTTCAAATCTAAAAGTATATCGTTTGGCCACTTGATCATCGCAGGCAACCCCGTCGTCTCCCTTATGGCCCTTGCTACGCTGACGCTTGCGGCCAGGGTCAACTTCTGCGTCTCGGATGGCGGCAAGGGCGGCCTTAAGATACACGACAGATATACACCCCCTGCCGGGGGAGATGCCCAGGTCCGCCCCAGCCTGCCCCTTCCTTTTGCCTGTTCCTCGGCGAGGACGACCACCCCTTCCTTCAGGCCCTTCTCGGCTAGGCCGTACGCCATGACGTTCGTCGAATCTATCTTTTTATAAGACAGGACTTCCCTGCCTAAAACTTTCGTGTGAAGGACGCTCTTTATCTCGCTCGGGATGAGTTTGTCGGGTATGCGCAAGAGCCTGTAGCCGAGATGCGGCGTCGCCTCTATCTCGTACCCGTCGCGGCGAAGGCTCTCGACATGTTTCCATATGGCCGCCCTGGAAACGCCGGAATCCTTCGACAGGTCCTCCCCGGAGACGTACCCGTCGCGGTGATTCTTCAATATACTTATTATCTTCTCGTCTATCATTTATCCGCCATGCGTCATGCGTTATGCGTCGCGCGTTTTCGCTTTGCGCCCATACTCCTTCAGCTCTTTTATCTGATCCCGTAATATGGCGGCCCTTTCAAAGTGCAAATTTCTGGCGGCCAGTTCCATGTCGTGTTCCAACTCGGCGATAAGAGAATCTATCTCATACCTCTCTTCATCGACATGCGCGGCCTCCTGTATTACGGCCTTCGCCTTTTTATACGACTCTATCCCTTTTCTCACGGCCTTCTCTATGGTCCTGGGCGTTATGCCATGGGCCCTGTTGAACTCTATCTGTATCTTTCTTCTTCTGACCGTCTCGTCGATCGTCTTCTTCATCGAAAAAGTGACGTTATCGGCGTACATAATGACCCTGCCGTTCAGATGCCTGGCGGCGCGGCCCGCCACCTGGATGAGGGACGTGGCGCTCCTCAAAAAACCCTCCTTGTCGGCGTCCAAGACCGCTACCAGCGAGACCTCCGGCAGGTCCAGCCCTTCGCGCAGGAGGTTTATCCCTACAAGGCAGTCGAATTTCATGAGGCGCAGGTCCCTTAAAATCTCCACTCGTTCTATCGCGTCTATGTCGGAATGAAGATATTTTACCCTTATGCCGTAATCCGCCAGATACCTGGTCAGGTCCTCGGCAAGGCGCTTCGTAAGGGTCGTCACCAGGACCCTCTCCTTCGCCCTGGCCCTCGCCCTTATCTCTTTTATGAGGTCGTCTACCTGATTTTTTGTGGGACGAACTTCTATCGGAGGGTCTATGAGGCCTGTCGGCCTTATGACCTGTTCCACCACTCTTTTTCCGCTCTTTTCCAGCTCAAATGCGGCCGGCGTCGCCGAGACGCAGACCACCTGTTTTACCAGGCCCTCGAACTCTTCGAACTTTAAAGGCCTGTTGTCCAGCGCCGAAGGGAGCCTGAAACCGTAGTCCACCAGCGTCTCCTTCCTCGCCCTGTCGCCCAAATACATGCCGCGAAGCTGCGGTATGGTCACATGCGACTCATCTATGAACACGAGGTAATCTTTGGGATAATAATCCAAGAGACACCAGGGCCTTGAGCCGGCTTCGCGTCCGGAGATATGGCGCGAATAGTTCTCGATGCCGTTGCAATAACCGACCTCGCGCATCATCTCTATATCATACCTCGTCCGCGATTCCAGCCTCTGGGCCTCGACGAGCTTATTCTTAACCTTAAGATCCTTGAGGCGGACGACAAGCTCCTCTTCTATAGACTTTATCGCGCGGGACAACCTCTCTTCGGTCGTGACAAAATGTTTTGCGGGGTATATGCCGATCCTCCTTATGCGCGTCAGGGTATCTCCGGTTAGGGGGTCTATCTCCCGTATCCTTTCTACCTTTTCGCCGTCGAATTCCACCCTGTAAGCGGTCTTCGTGTAGGCCGGGAATATCTCCACCGTCTCCCCGCGGACCCTGAACTTCGCCCTTTCGAACGCGTAGTCGTTCCTTTCGTAATGGATCGCGACGAGGCGCTTCAGCGCTTCGTCTCTCGGGATGGCGGCGCCCTCCTCCAGCACAACCAGCATTTCGCCGTACTCCTCGGGCGATCCCAAACCGTATATGCACGAGACGCTCGCCACTATGATGACGTCGTCTCTCGACATCAAGTTCGACGTGGCGGAGAGGCGCAACCGGTCTATGTCATCATTTATAGACGCGTCCTTCTCTATGTATATATCCGTATGAGGTATGTACGCCTCTGGCTGGTAGTAGTCATAATAACTCACGAAGTACTCGACCGCATTATGAGGGAAGAAATCCTTGAATTCGTCGTATAGCTGCGCGGCGAGGGTCTTGTTGTGCGATACGACCAGAGTCGGCTTGCCGATCCTGGCTATAACGTTCGCCATCGTATATGTCTTGCCGCTTCCCGTGACGCCCAGCAGCGTTGAGTATTTCTGGCCCTTTTTAAGCCCATTGACCAGCTCCTCTATCGCCTGCGGCTGGTCGCCTTCGGGTTTAAACTTGCTTACTAACTTGAAGTCGGCCACTTATACGATCTCCAGCGAGATATCCACCGACTTCACCGACTGCGTGAGCGAGCCCACGGATATCATGTCGACTTTACACTTCGCGTATTCCTCGACGTTGGCCAAAGTAACGCCGCCGGAGACTTCGAGGAGCGGTTTATTTTTTGTGAATCTTCGTATCTCGACGCAGGCCTTTACGTCCGCGACGCGCATGTTGTCCAGCATGATGATATCGGGCCTCGCGACGATGGCGGCATTGAACTCCTCGATATTCGTCACTTCAACCTCTATAACCGTTCCCTTCGCCACCTTCCTCCTCGCCGTTTCGATCAATTCTTTTATCCCCACGCTCTTTTCTTCACGCGGTACGCCGTACGCGGTACGCCGTACGCGAATGTGATTATCCTTAATCAACACCTGATCATACAATCCCATCCTGTGATTGAACCCTCCGCCGGTTGAAACGGCATATTTCTCGAGATACCTTAAAAGGGGCAGCGTCTTCCTCGTATCCATTATCCTTACACCGTACGGCCCGGCCTTATCCGCAAACTTCCGGGTCGTCGTCGCAATGCCGCTTAAGAAAGACAAAAAATTGAGCATCGTACGCTCGGCCTTCAATATGCCCATGACCTTTCCGCCCAGTAACGCCACCTCTTTGCCGGCAGTTATAGAATCTCCATCCCTGCAGTTGGCCTTAAAAGAGACGCCGTAATCTACCTGGGCCGCGACCCATTCGGCTATACGGACGCCGCATACCACACAGTCCTCCCTGGCAAGGAGGACCGCCCCCCGGCTCGCGCCTTTATCGATAACGCTAAGAGTAGTAATGTCACCCTTACCGATATCCTCGGCCAGAGCCGCTTTGATTATCCTGACCACCCTGGCCTTGTCAAGCTGCACGATACGTCATCTCCTTAAGCGCCTCCACTTCCGAAGCGGAAAGCTTCCTGAACTCACCCTCTTCCAGGTCGCCCAGTCCTATACCTGCGAAGAATGTCCTTTTAAGGTCCAATACCCTGTGCCCCAGAGAATCGAACATGCGCCTCACCTGGCGCTTCTTCCCTTCCCGGATCTCTATCTCACAGACCGTGGTGTCTTCCGCAAACGAAAGTATCCTCGCCCTGCATGGAGCCGTCAGGCCGTCTTCCAGTCTTACACCTTCCGACAATTTCTTAAGTTCGTTCTCCAGGACACGGCCCTTCACCTTGGCGACATAAACCTTCGCTACCGCGAACCTCGGATGCGTCAGACGGTGCGTAAGTTCTCCGTCATTGGTCAGAAGGATAATGCCGGTCGTATCTTTATCGAGCCGTCCTACCGGATATAGCCGCCCGAGTTTCCTGGGCAAGAGGTCCACGACGGCGCTCTTCGCGTGGGAGTCCTTCACCGTAGAGGTGACGCCTCTTGGCTTATTCAGCACATAGTATAATTTTGAAACGGTCGAGACCGCCTTGCCATAAAGCGTGACCCTGTCGACACCGGGCTCCACAGGATGCCACTTCTCAAGGACGACCTTGCCGTTCACGGCGACAGCGCCCGACTCTATTATATCCGCAGATGACCTTCGCGAGGATATGCCGGCGTGCGCCAAAAAAGTCTGAAGGCGCATTATTTCAGTTCCTTCAGGTTCTCTTCGAGCTTAGCGCGCCTCTCCTTAAGCTCCTTCAATTTCTCCCTCTGGCCTTCCACTACATCAGCAGGGGCTTTCTTAAGGAAATTCTTGTCCGCAAGCCTGGTCTCAAAGGAAGAGATATCGGACTTCAACTTCTCCAGCTGCCCTCTCATCCTGGCCTTCTCTTTCTCTATATCCACGAGCCCCGCCAGAGGCATGTAAACTTGAGCATTCGGGAGGACACTCAATGCCGAGCCTTCGGGCTTCGCCAGGTCGCCGGATGCCAGCTCCTTCACCCGCGCCAGATTTTTTATGTACGAAGCCGAGAGGGACAATAACTCCTTTAAATTTTTGTCGCGCGTGTTTATCACGATATCGACGCCCCTGGCCGGCTCTATGTTCCAATCTGCGCGCATATTTCGTATAGCTGCTACAATCTCCATTATAGAGGCCATCTTCTTTTCCGCATCCCTGGAGACCATATCCTTCTGGATGTGAGGCCAGGCGCTTGTCATTATGGAATCGCCCTCGTGAGGCAGGCCTTGCCATATCTCCTCCGTTATAAAGGGCATGAAAGGATGCAGAACCCTAAGGCTCTTCTCCAGGACCTTGTAGAGTATAACTTGTTTCTCCTTTGACGCTATATCCGGCTTCGATATCTCGATATACCAGTCGCAGAAGTCGTGCCAGAAGAAATCATATATGGTATTCGCGGCGTCGTTGAACCTGTAGGACTCCAGGGATTTATTGACCGCTTCAAGCGTCGTGTAAAAACGGCTCAAGACCCACTTGTCGGCGAGGTCCAAAGTCGCCTCCATGCCCTTGAAGAATACGCACAGGTCAACCTTGACCTCATCCATTTTAAGGTTCATCATGATAAATCTCGAGGCGTTCCATATCTTGTTCGCGAAGTTCCTGCCTCGCTCAAACTTGTTTTCGGAGAGAAATACGTCCTGGCCCTGGGCTGTTATGGAGATTATGCTGAACCGAAGCGCGTCGGTGCCGTACTTCTCTATCATGGCGAGGGGGTCTATGATATTTCCGAGAGACTTCGACATCTTCGTGCCCGTATCATCCCTAACCGTGCCGTGTATATAAACATCCTTGAAAGGAATATCGCCCATGAATTCGAGGCCGGCCATTATCATCCTGGCGACCCAGAAGAATATTATCTCCTGGGCGGTTACGAGAGAGCCGGTAGGATAGAAATATTTCAGTTCTTCACTGTCCTTGGGCCAGCCAAGGGTGGAGAAGGGCCACAACCACGATGAAAACCATGTATCGAGCACGTCCGGGTCCTGTTCGATATCCACCCCTCCGCACACCGGGCACTTCTCGGGCCTCGTTTTTGAAACTATCACGCCTTTTTCCAATTTTGACTTTTGACTTTTTACTTTTGATTTCAGAATTCCCGTCTCTTGGCAATTTTTACAATAGTAGACGGGAATTCTGTGCCCCCACCAAATTTGCCTCGAGATACACCAGTCGCGTATATTATCCATCCACGAGAGATAAACCTTGGTCCACCTCTTGGGGAAGAACTTTATATTTCCTTTCTTTACGGCGTCTATGGCCGGCTTGGCGAGCGGCGACATGCTGACGAACCACTGGGCCGAGAGGCGCGGCTCTATCATAGTGTGGCACCTGTAACAATGGCTCACCGAATGCCTGTGGGGTTCACTCTTGACAAAAAGATTCGCTTCTTTAAGGTCGTCTATTATGGCCTCTCTCGCCTCTAGGCGGTCCATCCCGTTAAAGGAGCCGCCATTAGCGTTTATCGTGGCGTCCGGGTTCATGACGTTTATGGGCGTCAGTTTATGTTTTAATCCCAGTTGGAAATCGACAGGGTCGTGGGCGGGCGTGACCTTGAGCGCCCCTGTCCCGAATTTCGGATCGACCGCGGGATCGAATACAACCTTGAGTTCGCGGTTCAAGATAGGGAGCATGACCCGGGCGTCCTTTAGGTCTTTATAGCGCTTATCCCGGGGGTTGACCGCGACCGCCACATCGCCCAGCATCGTCTCCGGGCGTGTCGTGGCGACGATAATGTAGTCGTCATGCGTCATGCGTTTTGCGCCACGCGCTATTTTTTTTCTGGTTTCTGTACTCTGGTTTCTGGTTTCTCTCTTAATTGGATATTTTATGTAATACAACATCCCTTCCACGTCTTTATGCTGCGATTCCTCATCGGAAAGCGCCGTCTGGCACCTGGGACACCAGTTGATTATGTAGTCCCCCTTATATATCAGGCCCTTTTCGTATAGTTTGATGAAGACCTCTAGCACGGCGTCGGATAACCCCTCATCCATGGTGAAGCGTGTCCTGGCCCAATCGCACGAACATCCGAGTTTCTTAAGCTGCTTTATGATGGCGGAGCCATATTCATCGCGCCATTTCCAGACCTCTTCAAGGAAGCGCTCGCGGCCGAGATCGTGACGCTTTATCCCCTTATCGGAGAGCTTGCGCTCGACGACGTTCTGCGTGGCTATGCCCGCGTGGTCTGTCCCGGGCATCCACAGGGCCTCATGCCCCTGCAACCTCCTCCAGCGTATAAGTATGTCCTGGATGGTATTGTTAAGGGCGTGGCCCATATGGAGTATGCCGGTTATATTGGGCGGCGGTATGACTATGCAATAGGGTTTTTTGGCGCTCTTAGGTTCGGCGTGAAAAAATTTGCCTTCTTCCCAGAACTTATACCACTTATCTTCTACCAGCTTCGGATTGTAGGCCTTCGGTAATTCGTTCATTTTATACCAAGAAGGGAACGCATAACCCGTTCCCCGTTTCCCGTTCCCCTAAATATGGTTTTAACGAGCCCTATCTGCCTTCGCGCTGTCCTTAAGCAGCTTATATTCGATCGAGTCGACGAGGGCCTGCCATGACGCCTCGATGATGTTCTCGGAGACGCCGATGGTCCACCATGAGTCGTCCTTGTCCTGCGATTGTATAAGGACGCGCACCTTCGCGGCTGTCCCCTCCTTCTCGTCCAGGACCCTCACCTTGAAATCCGCCAGGTGCATCTCGGCGAGGTTTGGATAGAATTCGGTAAGCGCCTTTCTTAGGGCGTTATCCAGGGCATTGACCGGCCCGTCGCCCGATGAGGCGGTATGCTCCAATCTTTTCCCGACTTTAAGTTTTATCGTGACGTCGGTAGAGATCTTCTTGCCGGGTCGTTTCTCTATGATGACCCTGAAGTCCTCTAATTTAAAGAAGTCTGTGAATTTCTTCATGGCGCGCTTCATGAGAAGTTCCAGGGACGCCTCCGCGGCCTCGAAATGATACCCTTTATGTTCAAGGTTTTTCAGCATGTTAAGTATCCGCGCCGCCTTTGCCGGGCTTTTCGACAGTTCCATGTCCAGGTTTTCGGCCTTCTTCAGTATCCCGGATTTTCCGGAGAGTTCCGATACGAGCAGCCTCCGCCTGTTGCCTACGAGCTCGGGTTCGATATGCTCGTATGTCTTTGGGTTCTTTAAGATAGCGTTCACGTGGACGCCCGCCTTATGGGCGAAGGCGCTCGCGCCTACGAAAGGCTGGTTATCCATCGGCTTCATATTGCTTACCTCGGCCACGAATCTTGAAACCTCTGTCAGTTCTTTGAGCGCGAGGTCTGACACGCAATCTACGCCCATCTTAAGCTTCAAATTTCCGATTATGGATACGAGATTGGCGTTACCGCATCTCTCGCCGTAGCCGTTGATCGTCCCGTGGACCTGGACGCAGCCGGCCTGCACCGCGGCGATTGAATTCGCAACGGCCATCTCTGAATCGTTATGCGCGTGGATGCCCAGAGGCGTGGTCAGGACCTTCCTGACGTCTTTGATGACCTCGAAGAGCCGCGACGTGAGCATGCCGCCGTTCGTATCGCACAATATTATCCTGTGGGCGCCGGCGGCCTCAGCGCGTTCAAGGGTCTTAAGCGCATAGGAAGAATTTGCCATAAAGCCCTCGAAGAAATGTTCCGCATCGAAGATGACGACCCTGCCTTTGGAGATGAGATATCGGATGGAGTCCTCTATCATCTTAAGGTTCTCTGCCAGGTCTACCCTGAAAACGTCTTTAACATGCAGGTCCCACGACTTCCCGAAGACCGTCACGTACTTCGTATCGGCCGCAAGAAGCCCTTTAAGGACAGGGTCCTTTGCCACGGCCGTATTGGGCCTTCGCGTGCTTCCGAACGCGACCACCTTCGCCTTCCTCAACCCTAGGCGCTTAGCGCTTTTGAAGAACTGGGCGTCTTTTGGATTTGCCCCCGGCCACCCGCCTTCAATGAAGTCTATGCCCAGAGAGTCAAGTTTCTCGGCTATCTTCAGCTTGTCCGTAGCGGAAAACGAGATCCCTTCCGACTGCGCGCCATCGCGTAATGTGGTATCGTACAACTCGACTTTTTCCATCTCTTCCCTCGACTATCTCTTTCCCAAATTGAACTTTTTATGTATCGCGCGCAGAGCCTCGTCCGCGCGCGCCTTCTCCACGACACATGAGATCTTTATCTCGCTGGTCGATATCATCTCTATGTTAATGCCGGCCTTCGCCAGCGCCTCGAACATCTTTGCCGCTACCCCGGAGTGACTCTTCATGCCGATGCCGACTATGGAGACCTTGGCTATATCCTTATCGAAGGTCACCTCTCCGGCGCCCACCCTGCCGGCGACCTCTTTTGTGACCCTGAGGGCCTTAGAGAGTTCGCTCCCCAGGACTGTAAACGATATATCGGTGGCCCCCGTCCTGGAGACGTTCTGTATTATCATGTCGACGTTGGCGCCCCCCCTGGCTATATCCTTGAATATCATAGCCGCTATGCCGGGCTTGTCCGGGACGTCGCATATCGTTATCTTCGCCTCGTCCTTATTGACCGCGACGCCGCTTACTACAACATCTTCCATTGCCCTCACCTCCTTGGATATTATCGTACCTTCTTTATCGGAAAAACTCGATCTCACGTGTATCGGAACGCCGAACTTCATCGCGAATTCGATGGACCTGGCCTGCAGGACCTGGGCGCCCAGAGACGCCAGTTCCAGCATCTCCTCGTAGCTTATCCTGTCTATCTTTTTCGCGTCCTTGACTATCCTCGGGTCCGCGGTGTAGACGCCCTCGACATCCGTGCACATCTCGCATGTCCTGGCATTAAGGACCTTTGCCAGCGCCACCGCTGTGAGGTTAGACCCGCCGCGGCCTAAGGTGGTTATCTCCTGGTTGAGATTGGCCCCCTGAAAGCCGGAGACGATGACGATCCTGCCTTCATGCAGGCTC
>CAZPYQ010000005.1:0-25037 GCA_964590585.1 uncultured Planctomycetia bacterium
ATTGAGGAGGCATATGAAAGCCTCGTGCTGGGGACGAGGGATTATATAAGGAAGAACGGGTTCTCCAAGGCGGTGCTGGGCCTGTCGGGCGGCGTAGATTCCAGCCTCGCGGCGAAGATAGCCTGTGACGCCATAGGCAAGGAGAATGTTAAGGCGGTGGCCATGCCTTCCGCATATTCGTCGCAAGGGACCAAAAGAGATGCCGTTGCGGTGGCCAGGAACCTGGGTATACGACTTATAAATGTGCCCATCGATTCCATATTGTCATCATATCTCTTTGCGTTGTCAGGAGAATTCAAGGGCACGAAGAGGGGGGTTGCGGAAGAGAACCTCCAGGCGAGGATAAGGGGCAATATACTGATGGCGTTATCCAACAAATTCGGGTACATGGTCCTGGCCACGGGGAATAAGAGCGAGATAAGCACGGGTTACTGCACGCTTTACGGCGATATGGCGGGAGGATTTGCCGTTATGAAAGATATCCCTAAGACGCTCGTCTATAAAATGGCCGATTTCGTAAATAGCAGAGGAAGCCGTAAGGTTATACCCAAAAGCGTGATAAAAAGGCCTCCGACAGCTGAGCTTAAGGCTAAACAGAGGGATGAGGATACGCTACCGCCTTACAGCGTCCTGGACCGCATACTTAAAATGTATATAGACGATGGGCTCTCCCAGGATGAGATAGTAAAAACAGGGTTTGACAGGCGCCTCGTTTCGAATATAATAGAGAAAGTCGACCGGAATGAGCATAAGAGGCGTCAGGCGCCTCCAGGAGTAAAGATAACGCCCATGGCCTTCGGAAGAGACAGGCATTTTCCGATTGTTAACAGGTATCATTCATAGTATGTCTAAACACAAGGCTCTCGATAAATGGGTCAAGGAGATGGCAAAGATGTGCCATCCGGACAAGATAGTTTGGATAGACGGCTCCCCGGAAGAAAAGGCCGCCCTGGAAAGGGAGGCCTTTGCCACGGGCGAGCTTATAATGCTGGACCAGGATAAACTTCCGGGCTGCGTGTACCACAGGACCGCTCCGAATGACGTCGCGAGGACAGAACATCTCACATATGTATGCACGAAGGATAAAGATGGCGCCGGGGCGACCAATAACTGGATGAACCCTAAAGAGGGCTATAGGAGGGCGAGGGAGATCTTCGCGAATTCCATGGCCGGCCGCACGATGTATGTCATACCCTTCTCCATGGGGCCGGTGGGTTCTCCTTTCAGCAAGATCGGCATTGAGCTGACCGATTCCATATACGTCGTCCTTAACATGCGGATAATGACCCGCACAGGCAAAGATGTGCTGGACGCGCTGGGAGAAAGCGGGGATTTCACGAAATGTCTCCATTCCAAGGCGGACCTTGACATGGAACGCCGCATGATACTCCATTTTCCCGAGGATAACACCATCTGGAGCGTAGGCTCGGGATACGGCGGCAACGTCCTTCTTGGAAAAAAGTGCCTTTCGCTCCGTATAGCGAGTTACCTTGGGAAGAGGGAGGGCTGGATGGCGGAACACATGCTGATAATGGGCGTGGAGGACCCGAGCGGCCATATCATCTACGTGGCGGCGGCCTTCCCAAGCGCATGTGGAAAAACGAACCTTGCCATGCTTATCCCGCCCGAGGGATTGAGGCGCAAAGGTTACAGGGTATGGACGGTGGGGGACGATATAGCGTGGATGCGCGTAGATACGGACGGCATCCTCTGGGCGATTAATCCCGAAACCGGCTTCTTTGGCGTCGCGCCCGGGACGAACTCCGTATCCAACCCGAACGCCATGGAGACCATAAAGAAGAATACCATATACACCAATGTTCTCCTCAAGATGGACGGGACCGTCTGGTGGGAGAATGGCGATGGCCCTGTCCCTGATGAGGGCATAGACTGGCAGGGAAGGCCGTGGAGGCCGGGCATGAAAAATGAGAAGGGCGAAGTTGTCAAGGGCGCGCATCCAAATGCCAGATTCACCGCTCCCATAGCGCAGTGCCCGTCTATCTCTAACAGGATAGAACACCACCACGGCGTGCCCATATCCGCGATAATCTTCGGAGGCAGGAGGGCGCGCCTGGCGCCACTGGTATACGAAGCATTCAACTGGCAGCACGGCGTATTTATGGGCGCGACCATGGCATCCGAGAGGACGGCCGCGCAGTACGGAAAAGTCGGCGAGGTGCGCAGGGACCCTATGGCTATGCTTCCTTTCTGCGGGTATAACATGGGGGATTATTTTCGCCACTGGCTCGATATGGGCAGGCGCATGAAGAAGGCCCCCGTTATATTCTATGTAAACTGGTTCAGGCAGGATGAAGACGGCGGTTATCTGTGGCCCGGATACAACGAAAATTTGAGGGTCCTGGAGTGGATAATTGACCGCGCCACCGGCAAGGCGGAAGCCGTCAAGACGCCCATCGGTTATATACCGACCCCGACAAGCCTTGACATGACCGGCCTGGAGGTCCCTCAGGCGGTCATGGAGAAACTCCTTGGGATAGACAAGGCAGAGTGGGAAAAAGAGCTGAAAGACCAGACGGATTTTTTCAAGATTTTCGGCGACGGCCTGCCGCAAGAGATACTGGACGAACAGGAGGCGCTGAGGAGACGGCTTGGGGTTTAGGCGGGGGTTTTAAAAACAGAAATTTAAGACTTGACATACCGGCTTTTTGTGGTAAACTCGATGTGTAATACGAAGAAGCACAATGACGAAGACGTCTAGAAATAGGCGTCTTTTTTTTATAGGAAAAATGGGGCAGGCGCAATATGAAGATAATGAACAAAGCGATTTTGGCCAGGACTGGCGACACGAGGATTACAAGACTGGATATCCTGGCGCCTCATATAGCCAAAGAGGCGGCTGCGGGCCAATTCGTGGTAGTCATCGCGTGCGCTGAAGGCGAGAGGATACCATTGACCATCGTGGATAAGGATCCGGTTAAGGGCACTATAGCGCTTATCTTTCAGGAGGTTGGCCTTACAACCAGGCTTTTAGGAAGGCTCGATAAGGGCGATTCCCTGTTTGCCGTAGCGGGCCCGCTAGGGCATGCCACGGAGATTAAAGATTATGGCCGGGTGATAATAGTGGGAGGCGGGGTCGGCGCGGCCGAGATATACCCCGTGGCAAAGGCCCTTAAAACGGCGGGTAATCACACCGCCGTTATATTGGGGGCCAGGACAAAGGAGCTCTTGATCCTGGAAGACGAGCTTAAGAGTAATGCGGACGAGTTTTACGTTACGACAGACGACGGCTCTTACGGCAGGAAGGCCTTCACCACCGATGTGCTGAAAGATCTCCTCGCGAAGGGAAGCTGCGGCCTTGTATATGCGGTCGGCCCGATTCCGATGATGAGGACGGCCTCTTCCGTTTCCGGAGGTTTCGGCGCGAGGACCATAGTATCTTTGAACGCCCTCATGGTGGACGCCACAGGCATGTGCGGATGCTGCAGGGTCAGCGTAGGAGGGAAAACAAAGTTCAGCTGTGTTGACGGGCCGGAGTTCGAGGCCTCTCTCATAGACTGGGATGAACTCGTAAAAAGGAACAGGGTCTATCTGGATAAAGAGAAACATATCTGCAACCTGTATAAGGTATGAAAAAAGAACCCGTTAAGGTAAAAGAATTGTCCGCCACTAAGAGGGCCGGGAGTTTCGAGGAGGTCGTCCTGGGTTATACGCAAGACGAGGCGCTTCTCGAGGCCTCCAGGTGCCTCCAGTGCAAGAACCCTGTTTGCATATCTGGTTGCCCGGTAGGGGTAAACATAAAGAAATTCATAAATCAGATTACGCAAAAAGACTACGAGGGCGCTTACTTCACCATAAGAGAGAAAAACGATTTTGCGTCCATCTGCGGGAGGGTCTGTCCTGCGGAATATCAGTGCAGGAAGGCCTGTGTTTTAAGCAAAAAGGGTCCGGCCTTCGCCTCCAATGAAGCCATAAACATCCATTTTCTGGAAAGGTTCGCCGGAGATTACGGCATGAATAAGCGCCTGGAGTCTCCCTTAAAGAAGGATGAGGGGTTGTCTAAGTTTAAGGTGGCTGTGGTCGGCTCCGGACCGGCAGGCCTTTGTTGCGCCGGAGAGTTGGCCAGGCACGGCGTCAATGTCACTATCTTCGAGGGGCTTCACAAGACAGGAGGGGTCCTGCGTTACGGCATACCGCCCTTCCGGCTGCCGCGCGATATACTGGATTTCGAAATAAACTATTTGAAAAAAGTCGGGACGGAGATCGCGGCCAATTATATAATAGGCAAGGTCAGGACCCTGGATGGGCTTTTTAAAGACGGATACAGCGCCGTATTTTTGGGTCTGGGCGCGGGCATACCGTCTTTTCTCGGGATAAAGGGCGAGAACCTGTGCAACATATATTCCGCCAACGAGTTTTTGACGAGGGTAAATCTCATGTCGGCCTACGAGTTCCCCAGGGCGCATACGCCCGTAAATATAGGAAGGCACGTCATCGTTGTCGGAGGTGGCAATACCGCCATGGATGCCGCCAGGGCGATCTTACGCCTTCAAAAGATGAACGGCATAGCGTCCGACGTAACCGTAGCATACAGGAGGACAGAAAACGAGATGCCGGCCAGGAGGCTCGAGATAGGGCACGCGAAAGAGGAGGGGGTAAAGTTCCGGTTTTTGATAAAACCCGAAGAGTTTACCGGAGATGAAAACGGTCTCGTAAAAAAGTTAAGAGGCCTGGAGTGCAGGCTTGGGGAGCCGGATGATTCCGGCAGGAGAAGGCCCGTTTCGATAAAGGGGAGCGATTTCGACATAGAGTGTGACCTGGCGATAATCGCGGTAGGCTTAAAGGCGAATCGGCTCCTTACCAATGTCACGCCCGGCCTCAAAGTCGATGATTACGGAGATGTGATAGTAGACCGGGAAACGATGGAGACATCCGTTAAGGGTGTCTTCGCCGGAGGAGATATCGTGGGAGGTGAAGGGACTATTATCGAGGCTATGGGGATGGCGAAGAAGGCATCGCGCGGTATAATCGAGTATATTCGTAAGAGTAGAGAGCAGAGAAACGGAGGATAAGATGTCGAAGAGGACAGAAGAGTTCATGGCGAAGGTGATTGCCAAAAATCCTGGGGAAACGGAGTTCCACCAGGCCGTAAGAGAGGTCGTCGAATCGGTTGAGGAGTTCATCGATAAGAACCCCAAGTATCGGGAAGCGCGCGTACTCGAAAGGATGGTAGAGCCGGAAAGGGTAATAATGTTCCGCGTCCCCTGGCTTGACGATAAGGGAGGTATACATATAAACAGGGGGTTTCGCATAGAGATGAATAGCGCTATAGGCCCCTATAAGGGCGGACTAAGGCTCCACCCGAGCGTTAACCTCGGGGTCTTAAAATTTTTGGCCTTCGAGCAGGTCTTCAAGAATAGCCTTACGACGTTACCCATGGGCGGAGGGAAGGGCGGCTCTGACTTCGACCCTAAGGGGAAGTCCGATAACGAGGTCATGAGGTTCTGCCAGAGTTTCATGACGGAGCTTTTCAGGCATATCGGTCCGGATACGGACGTGCCGGCAGGGGATATAGGGGTAGGCGGCCGCGAGATAGGTTATCTCTTCGGCCAGTACAAGCGGCTTAGGAACGAGTTCACGGGCGTCCTGACGGGCAAGGGTTTAAGTTGGGGCGGAAGCCTCATACGGCCCGAGGCGACGGGTTACGGCTGTGTCTATTTTGTAGAGGAGATGCTCAAGACGAGGGGCGAATCCTTTAAGGGCAAGGTCTGCGCGGTTTCCGGTTCAGGCAATGTCGCGCAATATACGGTCGAGAAATTGCTGCAGCTGGGCGCTAAGGTTGTCACGCTCTCCGACTCAAACGGTTATATCTACCTCAAGGACGGGATAGGCAAAAAAGAGCTGGAGTGTGTTATGCATCTAAAGAACTGCAAGCGGGGCCGCATAAAAGAATGTACGGATGCATTCAACTGTAAGTATTTTGATAGAGAGAGGCCGTGGAACGTAAAGTGTGATATAGCGTTTCCGAGCGCCACTCAGAACGAGATAAATGAGGCCGACGCCAAGGCGCTTGTCAAAAACGGCTGTATAGCCGTAGGCGAAGGCGCGAATATGCCGACGACACCGGAGGGCATCAGGGTCTTCCAGAAGGCGAAGATATTATATGCGCCGGGGAAGGCGGCCAATGCCGGCGGGGTCGCGACCTCGGGACTTGAGATGAGCCAGAACAGCATGAGATTATCATGGACGCGCGAAGAGGTCGATAGGAGGCTTCGTGATATAATGATAGCCATCCATGAGCAATGCGCGAGATACGGTAAGGATGGTAAACATATCAACTACGTTAAGGGTGCCAACATCGCGGGATTTGTGAAAGTGGCCGATGCGATGCTGGATCAGGGGCTGGTGTAGGCTTAAAAAATCTTGACAAGGCGCAACATTTTGATATACTGGATGATGTGTATATCAAAAGAGGTTGATCGTATAGTGAGATGAATAAGATCTTGGCAGTATTTCACGCATGGACCCAAAAAAGGGCGGAGTTATCTCCGCCCTTTTTTATTGGCATATTTGACCGTGTTTAAGGGGTGATCCTTAAACGAAATTGAATGATTGAAGGGAGCTGGAATGCCGGCGATACTGGTACTGGAGGATGGCAGTCTTTTCCCCGGCGTCTCGGTAGCGGCGGAAGGCGAGAGGGTGGGGGAGGTCGCTTTCGATACGGCCGTTGTCGGATACGAGGGGATGGTGACGGACCCGTCTAACGCGGGCAAGATATTGGTCCTGACCTACCCCCTTATAGGTAATTATGGGATCGCCAATAAATTCCTTGAATCTCAAAGATGTTTCGTAGGCGCCCTTGCCATAAAGGAGAAGAGCAGGATATTTTCCAACTGGCAGGCCGAAGACAGCCTCGAAAGTTTCATGAAAAAAGAGAACGCTATTGTCATAAGCGGCATTGACACAAGGACGCTCGCCGTTAAGATACGCGACAAAGGCGAGATGCTGGGCATGGTGTCCACCATGGGAAGCGACAAGGCGGCCCTCATGAAGCGGCTTAAGGAGCATAAGAAAAGATTTAAAAAGGACCATATAAGACTCATATCGGTAAAAAAGGCAACCAGGCTGGAAGGGGCCTGCGGGGGGCCTCGTATCGCCATAATCGAGTTGGGCATACTGAACGGTTTTGTCAGGCAGTTGAAGAGCCTCAAATGTGATATAACGCTTTTGCCGTATAATACCAGTGCCGATATGATCCTTGGCTCTAAATTTGACGGCCTCATCATATCCAACGGCCCGGAAGCCGATGCGGCCTTGCCCGGGGTTGTTAAGACGGTTAAGGGTGTATTGGGTAAGCTTCCGGTCCTGGGCATCTCTCTGGGGCATGAGATAATATGCCTTGCCCTGGGCGGAAAGATTAGCAGAATGAAGGTCGGCCACCACGGCGTGAACTACCCGGTAAAATTCCCTTCGTCTTATAAAGGAGTTATCACGGTCCAGAATCATTCGTATGTAGTGGACGAAAAATCTCTAAAAGGAAAAAGGTCCGTCAAGATAACCTCGCGCAATATAAACGATAATACTGTGGAAGGGATGGAAAGCGCGCGGCTTAAGTTTATCTCCACGCAATACTATCCCCTAAGCCCAGGTTTCGACGAAGTCAGCGAGGTATTTAAACGGTTTGTGGCGATAACAAGGAAGGAAAGAACGTTTTAAGATGCCAAAACGTAATGACATAAAAAAGATATTGATGGTAGGTTCCGGCCCCATTGTCATAGGACAGGCCTGTGAGTTCGATTATTCCGGCTCTCAGGCCTGCAAGGCCCTTAAGGAGGAAGGCTATTATACGATACTCGTAAACAGCAACCCCGCCACCATAATGACGGACCCGAACATGGCCGATGTGACCTATATAGAGCCTTTGACAGTGGAGGCGCTGACCGAGATAATCAGGAAAGAGAGACCGGACGCCATACTGCCAACGCTCGGAGGGCAGACAGGATTGAACCTGGCCTTCTTTTTGATGAAAAAAGGCATACTGAAAAAATACGGCGTCGAGTCCATAGGCGCCAGCGTCGACGCTATCTCCAGGGCAGAGGACAGGGAGTTGTTCAAAAAGGCGATGATGGAGATAGGGGTCGGAGTTCCTAAAAGCGGCATAGCCAGAAGTCTCGAGGAGGGTATGGATATAGGCCTCGGCATAGGATTCCCGCTTATCTTAAGGCCCGCCTATACACTAGGTGGAAGCGGCGGCTCGATCGCCTACAACAAGGAAGAGTTTGAGGCATTTTTGGTAAAGGGCCTCGAGATAAGCCCCGTGGGCCAGGTATTGGTGGAGCAGTCGGTCCTCGGGTGGAAGGAGATAGAGTTTGAGGTCATGCGGGACTGCGCCGACAATGTGATAATGATAACCTCCATGGAAAACATAGACCCGATGGGCGTTCACACAGGCGATTCCATCGTCGTGGCCCCTTCGCAGAGCCTTACCTCAGAGGAGTATACTAATTTCGTCAATCTGTCAAAAAAGATTATAAGAAAGATAGGCATAACGGGAGGCGGCGCAAATATACAATTTGCGCAGAATCCTGATAACGGCCATATCGTGATAATCGAGGTCAACCCCAGGCTTTCGAGGAGTTCTGCCCTGGCCTCAAAGGCCACGGGCTTCCCTATAGCCAGGGTCGCTACGAAGCTGGCGGTAGGGTTCACGCTCCCCGAGGTCATGAACCAGATTACGGGAAAAACCGCGTCTTTCTTCGAGCCCACGGTAGATTACTGCGTATTCAAGATATGCAGGTTCACTTTCGAAAAATTCCCGCAGGCCCAGCGCGTTTTAAATACATCCATGAAGGCGGTGGGTGAAGCGATGTCCATAGGCAGGAATTTCAGGGAGGCCCTTCAGAAGGGTATAAGGTCCACGGAGACCGGGCGGTTCGGATTCGGCGCGGACGGTAAGGATAAGATAAAGGACGAAACACTCAAGACTGCGACTGACGAACTGGTCCTCGAGATAAAGGAGAGGATAAGGGTCCCCAATGACGAAAGATTGTTTTACATAAGGTACGGCCTTAAGCTCGGCCTGACGGTCGACGAGATATATGATTTGTCAAAAATAGACAGGTGGTTTATCGATAACATGAAACAACTAGTCGACTTTGAGGAAAAACTTAAAAAATTCAGGGCCGATAGCCCGAAAGGCAGGATAAATGTCCCTCCCGGCCTTCTTAAGACCGCTAAGGAGGACGGCTATTCCGACCATCAACTCGCCTTCCTCCTGAATTCCGACGAGATGGCGATACGCGCCTGCCGGAAGAAGCGCGATATAAGGTCTGTCTATAAGCCGGTCGATACGTGCGCTGGAGAGTTCAAGGCCGCGAGGCCGTACTATTATTCAACCTACGAAACTTCGGATGAGAGCGGGCCGACTAAAATGAAAAAGGTCCTCATACTTGGCGGGGGCCCGAACAGGATAGGCCAGGGGATAGAATTTGACTATTGTTGCTGTCATGCCTCCTATGCGCTTAAGGAGATGGGCATAGAAAGCATAATGATAAACTGCAATCCCGAGACCGTCTCCACAGACTACGATACATCGGACAAGCTATACTTCGAACCGCTTACGGTCGAGGATGTCCTCAATATAGTCGATATAGAGAAGCCCATAGGCGCCATCGTCCAGTTCGGCGGCCAGACGCCCCTTAATATAGCCATTGCGCTCGAGAAGGCGGGGCTCAAGATACTTGGCACGAGCACGGATTCCATAGACGTGGCGGAAGACAGGAAAAGGTTTCAGTTGTTTGCGAAAAAACTCAAACTTATACAGCCCGAGAACGGGACAGCCACCTCTTTCAAGGAGGCGCAGCGCGTCGCCAATTCCATAGGTTATCCGGTAGTGGTAAGGCCCTCCTATGTCCTTGGCGGCAGGGCAATGGAGATAGTCTATGACGACGAGGATTTAAGCGGCTTCATGGATAAGGCGCAGGAGGCGTCTCCCGAGAGGCCCATACTGATAGATAAATTTCTGGCGGACGCGATCGAGGTCGACGTGGATGCCATAGCCGACGGCAATAGATGCGTCATCGGCGGCATCATGGAACACATAGAGGAGGCGGGCATACACTCGGGGGACAGCGCGATGGTGCTCCCGCCTCACACACTGGGAAGAGAGACGATGGATGTCATAAGGAATAACACCTATGCGCTTGCGAAGGAGCTTGGCGTTAAAGGGCTCATGAACATCCAGTATGCGGTAAAAAACAATGTAGTCTATATACTGGAGGTGAACCCGAGGGCGTCCAGGACCATTCCCCTTGTAAGCAAGGCGATAGGAGTTCCCCTGGCGAAATTGGCGACAAAAATCATGCTTGGCAAGACGCTTGATAAACTGGGCTTTATCAAAGAGAAGGCGGTAAAGCACATTTCCGTCAAGGAGTCGGTCTTTCCGTTCATAAGATTCCCGGGGGTGGACGCGATACTCGGGCCTGAGATGAGATCGACAGGCGAGGTGATGGGCATAGATGTCACGTTCGGCGCGGCCTATTTGAAGAGCCAGATAGCGGCCGGCCAGAGACTGCCCAAGGAGGGAAGCGTCTTCATAAGCGTGAAGGACCAGGACAAGAAGAGCGTCACGCCGATCGCCAAGAAACTGGCGGATCTGGGGTTTGATATCATGGCGACCTCAGGAACGGCTAACGCGCTCGTGAACGATGGCATAAAGGTTCGGACTCTGCCGAAGCTTTATGAGGCGAGGCCCAATATAATAGACTTCATAAAGGACGGCAAGGTGGATCTTATAATAAATACTCCGGCAGGAAAGATGACCAAGGAGGATGAGAGGAAGATAAGGGCCTGCGCGATCCTTTACAGCGTGCCCCTCATAACCACCATCGCCGGAGCGCAGGCATCGGTCAGCGCGATAGACAACATGTTAAAACAGCCAAAACTTTCCGTAACGTCGCTGCAAGAGTATCATAGAAGGATGGGCTAAGGCATGCCTATGCAGGTAAAAAAAGCGGGTTTTGACAACGAAAGATACCTTAAAGAACAGACGGCGGCCATACTCGACAGGATCAAGAAGTTCGATAATAAGCTTTATCTCGAGTTCGGCGGGAAGATAATATTCGACTATCACGCCTCGCGCGTCCTGCCGGGTTTCGATCCGAACGTCAAGATGCGCCTCCTGCAGAAACTTAAAGGTAAGGCGGACATCATCATCTGTATATACGCCGGCGACATAGAGCGGAAGAAACTCAGGGCCGATTTCGGGATAACATACGATGTCGATGTGCTTAAATTAATAGACGACTTGAGGAGTTGGGGCATTGAAATATCGGCCGTTGTAATAACAAGGTTCGATAACCAGCCCGCAGCGACCATATTCAAAAATAAGCTGGAGCGCCGGAACATAAAGGTGCATACCCACGCCTTTACGAAGGGTTATCCTACGGATGTGGACGCCATCGTGAGCGAAAAAGGATACGGCGCTAACGAATATATAAAGACCAAAAATCCGCTCGTCATAGTCACCGGCCCTGGTCCGGGCAGCGGTAAATTAGCGACCTGCCTGTCACAGCTGTATCATGAGCACAGGAAGGGGGTAGATGCCGGATATGCCAAATTTGAGACATTTCCTATATGGAACCTTCCACTCAAGCATCCGGTGAACGTGGCCTATGAAGCCGCCACAGCCGATATAAGGGATTTTAATCTGATAGATCCGTTTCATCTCGAAGCATATAACGAGACGGCCATAAACTATAATCGCGACGTCGAGGTCTTCCCCGTGCTCAAGAGGATACTGGAGAAGATAATGGGCTCCGAGGTTTATAAATCGCCTACCGACATGGGGGTCAACAGGGCCGGTTTCGGCGTTATAGACGACGATGCCGTAAGAGAAGCCGCTAAACAGGAAGTCGTCAGGAGGTATTTTAGGTACGCGTGTGAATACGCCATTGGTTTTGTGGACAAGGAAACGGTCGACCGCCTGGGGCTCATCATGGAGGAGCTTGGGATGAAGCCCGAGGACAGGAAGGTGGTCGGACCCGCAAGGGCCGCTCTTTCTGCGGCCGAAAAGAAGAAGAAGGATAGCGACGGTATATCCTGCGGCGCCGCGATAGAATTGCATGACGGTTCGATCATAACAGGAAAGAACACATCGCTCATGCATGCCTCTTCCAGCCTTGTCCTCAACGCGATAAAAGAACTGGCCGAGATTCCCGACAAGATACACCTCCTGTCGCCGTTGATAATAGAGTCTATAGGAAATTTGAAGAAGAACGCGTTAAGCGAGAAGACGGTAGACCTTGACCTCGAAGAGGCCCTGATAGCCCTCGGCATAAGCGCGGCCACAAACCCTACCGCCCAGTTGGCCATGGAGAAATTAAAAGAGCTCCAGGGGTGCGAGGTGCATATAACCCATATCCCGTCCCCCGGCGACGAGACGGGCCTGCGCAGGCTGGGCGTGAACCTGACAAGCGAGCCGAACTTCTCCACCAAAAGCCTTTTTGAGCATTGACGCCGAAATGGAAGACCTTCTAAAATCCGCTTCAAAAAATAGATGGAAGGCAATAGGCACGCATAAAAGGGCCGGGGTAGTCGCGCCGCTCTTCTCTCTCTATTCCGGCCGGAGCCTGGGCATAGGCGAACTGGATGACCTGAAGCTTCTCGCGGATTGGTGCTCCAAGACGGGAAATTCCATAATGCAGCTTTTGCCCATGAACGAGGTAGGGCCCGTATTCTGTCCGTATGATTCCATAAGTTCCTTTGCTCTGGAAGGCGCCTATCTCTCGTTGCGCCTGGTCAAAGGTTTAGACGCGAAGTCCTTGAAGAGCCGTTTGGAGCTCGTAAAGAAGCGGTTTACGGCCGGCGGAAAAGGCCGCGTGGATTATGGCATAAAAGAAGCAAAGATGCGGCTTCTCTGGGATATCTATCGTGACATGAGAAGGTCCGGCATCAAGGGATTGGATGCGTTCATAGAAGAAAACGCTTATTGGGTGCGCGATTTCGCCCTGTTCAAGGTATTGAAGAATCATCATGGTCACAGGGCGTGGTATGAGTGGGAGGATAGGTATAGAAGCAGAGACGCATCGAGTATAAAGGAGTTCGAGGCGTTAAATAAGGAGAAAATAGATTTCGAGATATGGGTACAGTGGGAGCTTTATAAACAGTTCAAGGATGTGAAGGAATATGCGGCATCTAAGAAGGTTTTAATAAAGGGCGACCTGCCCGTGCTCGTTTCTAAAGACAGCGCCGATGTCTGGGCCCATCCGGAGTTTTTTAAACTGGACCTTGCCGCAGGCGCTCCGCCGGACATGTATTGCGCAAAGGGCCAGAGATGGGGGATGCCGACCTATGAATGGGGCAGGATAGAGTCGGATGGCTACAGGTACTTTAAAGAAAAGCTCAAATACGCCGAAAATTTCTATGACATTTTAAGGATCGACCACGTGGTCGGGCTCTTCAGGATATGGAGCATACCCTTTGGCGACCCCCTCGAGAATAAGGGCCTGAACGGGTTCTTCGATCCGGAGGATGAGAACGAATGGGAAGGGCATGGCAGGAAACTCTTGTCTGTAATCATCGACAGCACAAATATGCTTTTATGCGCCGAAGACTTAGGGGTCATACCGAAGGCATGCCCGAAGGTTTTAAAAGAATTCGGTGTCCCGGGAAACGATGTCCAGAGGTGGACCAAGGACTGGGAGGTCAGGCACGATTTTCTGATGCCCCGGGAGTACCGTTTTATTTCAGTGGCCATGCTCTCCACCCATGATACCACAAACTGGGCGGCATGGTGGGAACATGAGGCAGGGACGGTCGATGAGGCGCTATTCGCAAGAAAGTGCGCCGAACGGGGGATAGATTACGCCGGCGCGGCTGCCAAATTGTTCGATGCAAAGCTTTCAAGCCACGGGCGGTTGAGGTGGCTGGGCGACGTCGCCTCCGGCGACGCGCTTAGCGCGGCCCTGGGCAAGCCCAAAGAGGAGATAAAGGATTTTATAGAGATGTACGAGAACAGCTTCGGGGAAAAAGAGCGCCTGTGGAAGCTTTTGGAGATGAAAGGACCTATGGAGGAGAGATCCACGGCCGCCCTTGTGCGGCAGGCCCTGAAGATGGTCCTGGATTCCCGCGCTATCTTTTGCATCAACCTGATAACGGACCTATTGTATTTAACGGATATGTTTAAGGACGACCCTTACAGATACAGGATAAATACGCCGGGCACGGTGAGAGACGAGAACTGGTCGCTTGTCATGCCCGTCTCGTTAGAGGGCCTTTTAAAAGATAAGTGTTGCCGCCAGATCAGGGCCATGGCGGCTTCTTCAAAAAGGACATAAGATATGAAAGAGTACTGCGGGGTTGTCGGGATATTCGGCCACAGGGATTCCGCGAGATTGGCGTATCTGGCGCTGTATGCGCTTCAGCACAGGGGCGAAGAGTCCTGCGGCATAGCTACGTTCGACGGCAGGAAGGTCCATATAAATAAGGGCATGGGGCTTGTGGGAGACGTCTTCAAGGAAGACGTCCTGAAGAAGCTTAAAGGGGATGTGGCCATAGGCCATGTCAGGTATTCCACCACTGGCTCAAGCACGCTCAAGAATTCGCAGCCGTTTCTCATAGACTACAAAAAGGGCTTCATGGGGGTGGCGCATAACGGTAATCTCACCAACTCCCTGGCGCTGCGCAATGAGCTTGAGAACGCGGGTTCCATATTTCAGACGACCATGGATAGCGAGATCATAACGCATCTTTTGGTAAAAGGCGCGAGAAACGGCGATGACTATATGGATAACATCGCCGGCTCGCTAAAAAAACTCGAGGGCGCGTATTCGTTCGTCCTTATCATAGACGGCACCATATATGGCGTACGCGACGGGCTTGGTTTCAGGCCCCTTTGCATAGGCCGCCTTGACGGCGCGCATGTCATAGCGAGCGAGACGTGCGCGTTGGACATGATACAGGCCGAATATGTGCGGGATGTGGAGCCGGGCGAGATAGTCATGCTGGATAAAACGGGCATCAAATCAAAAATGTTTTCCGATGCAAAACGCCGGGCCTTTTGCATATTTGAAAATATATATTTTTCAAGGCCGGATTCGGCGGTATTCGGAAAGGGCGTATATCTGGCCAGAAAGAACCTGGGGCGGGCGCTTGCCAGGGAGCACCCTGCGGACGCCGATTTCGTCATGCCCATTCCAGACTCCGGGAGCTATGCCGCGTTGGGTTTCGCGGAAGAATCGCGCATACCCCTGGAATTGGCCTTTGTAAGGAACCATTATATAGGCAGGACGTTCATCCAGCCATCCCAGCATATAAGGGATTTCAAGGTCAAGCTGAAATTGAACCCCATAAGAGATGTCCTGAAGGGCAAGAGGGTAATTGTCGTGGAGGATTCCATAGTCAGGGGTACGACCTCAAGGCGCAGGATACGCGCGCTGAAAGAGGCCGGGGCGAAGGAGATACACATGCGGGTCAGTTGCCCGCCTCTCATATCGCCTTGCTATTACGGCATAGATTTCCCGACCAGAAAAGAACTGGTCGCGTCAAAGCATACGATAGAGGAGATAAGGGGGTTCATAGGGGTAGACAGCCTGAAATACTTAAGCCTGGAAGGCATGCTGGGGGCGATGTCGCTGCCCGGGGAGGATTTCTGCACCGCCTGTTTTACGGGGGACTATCCGACCAGGATAGAAAGGATCCCCAGAAAGCGTTCTCTGGAAAATCCGGGGGGCGTTTAAGGGATTTTAAAAAATGCGTAATGAAAAAATACTCATAATCGACTTCGGGTCGCAGTATAACCAGCTCATCGCGCGTAAGGTGAGGGAAAACAACGTCTTCTGCGAGATAGTGCCGCCCTCCATATCGGCCGGTTCGATAGATCCGGGCGAGATTAAGGGCATAATCCTTTCGGGGGGTCCGGCAAGCGTATGGGCCAAGGGCGCCCCGTCCTGCGAGGCGCGAATATTCTCTTTAGGCATACCCATTCTGGGAATATGTTATGGTATGCAGCTCATGACCAAAACACTGGGCGGCGTGGTTGCGAGGTCGCGCCGGAGAGAATACGGCAGGGCTGGTTTGACCGTTACGGACCGGCACCTGTTGTTCAAGGGGCTTCCAAAAAAAAGCGTTTCATGGATGAGCCATGGTGATAAGGTGGCGCTGATGCCCAAGGGGTTCCGGCTAACAGCGGTGTCCAAAAATACGCCCATAGCCGCGTTCGCCGATTTTAAAAAGCGACTCTTCGGCGTTCAATTTCATCCGGAGGTGGCGCACACGCAATACGGCAGGACGATAATCAGGAATTTTGTAACGCATATCTGCCGTTCGAAATGCGACTGGTCCATGAGGTCGTTTGTAAAGGACTCTATGGATGAGATAAGGCGCGCCGTAGTCAGGGAGAAAGTCGTCCTGGGCCTCTCGGGCGGCGTCGATTCGTCGGTCGCCGCGGTCCTCATAAACAGGGCCATAGGCCACAGGCTGATATGCATTTTTGTCGATAACGGTCTATTGCGCAAGGGCGAGGCAAAGATGGTAAGGGATGTCTTTCAAAGACATTTCAGGATAAACTTGAGGTGCGTGAATGCGCAGGATGAATTTTTGGAAAACCTTAAAGGTATCTCCGACCCCGAAAAAAAGAGGAAGGTAATCGGAAGAACCTTTATAAAGATATTCGAGCGGGAGGCGAAAAAAGCGGGCGGCGTAAAGTTTCTGGCTCAGGGCACGCTTTATCCCGACCTCATAGAGTCACGTTCGGTTTTCGGCGGTCCAAGCGCCACCATAAAGACGCATCATAACGTAGGCGGCCTTCCGAAAAGGATGCGCCTTAAGCTTATAGAGCCCTTGAAATATCTGTTCAAGGATGAGGTGAGGAAACTCGGCGCGGAGATGAAACTGCCTTCGGAGGTCCTCATGAGGCACCCGTTCCCGGGGCCGGGTCTAGCTGTCAGGATAATAGGGGAGGTCACACGAAAACGCTGCGACATATTGAGAGAGGTCGATGACAGGCTCATAAAGACTATAATAAAGGAAGGGCTTTACGATAAGATATGGCAGGCGTTCGCGGTGCTCCTCCCGATAAAATCCGTCGGGGTCATGGGAGACGAAAGGACGTACGATAATGTGGTCGCGATAAGGGCCGTCACGAGCGTCGATGGCATGACGGCCGACTGGGCAGACATACCCCGCGCTGCCCTCGCGACGATATCGAACAGGATAATAAATGAGGTAAAAGGCGTAAACAGGGTGGTTTATGACATAAGCTCTAAACCACCCGCCACGATCGAGTGGGAATGATTTAAAAAAGGAGAGGGTCAAATGTTGACGGCTGTTAAAGTAAATGCGGATTTGGCAAAGGAGATGGGCCTTTCGGAAGAAGAGTTCGGAGAGGTAAAAAAACTTATGGGAAGGGAACCGAATTTTACGGAGCTCGGCGTTTTCTCCGCTATGTGGTCCGAGCATTGCAGCTATAAAAATTCACGGCGTCTTTTCAGCCTCTTTCCGACCAAGGGAAAACAGGTGCTGGTGGGTGCCGGGGAAGAGAATAGCGGCGTGGTGGATATAGGAGACGGCCTGGGGGTGGCGTTCAAAATAGAATCGCACAATCACCCATCAGCGGTTGAACCGTTTGAGGCCTCGGCGACCGGCATAGGAGGATGCCTGAGGGATATATTCACGACAGGCGCCAGGCCGGTAGCGGGATTGGGGGCGCTTCGTTTCGGAAGCCTGGATAATAAGAAGGTTAAGTTTTTGTTCAAAGAGGTCATACGCGGCCTGGCGCATTATGCCAATACCGCGGAGGTAAATGCCGTAGGCGGCGAAACATACTTTGATGAAAGTTATGAAGGCAATCCGCTAGTCAATGCCTTCGTGATAGGAATAGTGGATAAGAGGCACATAGTAAGAGGCACCGCCAGAGGCGTGGGGAACCCCATATATTACATAGGCGGCGATACGGGAAGAGACGGTGTCGGCGGGGCGAGCTTCGCTTCGAAAGAGATAACGGAGGAATCCGCTTCCGCCAAAAGTTCGGTCGCCATTGGTGACGCGGAACTAGGGAAACGCTTAAGAAAGGCGTGCCTGGAACTCATAGAAAAAGGGTTTGTCGAAGGCATGCAGGATATGGGGGCTGCGGGACTTACCTGTTCTTCCTGCGAGACCGCTTCGCGGAGCGGGACCGGCGTAGAAATAGAAGTATCGCTGGTGCCTCAAAGGGAAAAAGGGATGACCCCTTACGAGATTCTTCTTTCCGAATCGCAGGAGAGGATGCTCGCCATATTGAAAGACGGTAAGGAGGGCGAGGCGCTTGGCATCCTGAAAAAGTGGAATATAAACGCGGTGAAAATAGGCAAGGTTACAGACGATAAGATGATGGCCGTCAAAGAGAATGGCGCCGTGGTATGCAGGATACCGGCGGAGGCCCTCACCAATAAGGCGCCTCTTTATAAGAGAGAATCGAAAGAGCCCGCATACCTGAAAGAGGCGCAGAGACTGAATTATGACGCGATTAAAGAACCGGCGGATTTCAATGGTATTATCCTGAAACTGCTCGATTCCCCGACCATAGCGAGTAAAGAGTCGGCCTATAAAAATTTCACCTTTAAAGATAGGGATACCGTGCTGGTCGCCGCCGGGTCGGATTCCGCTGTTATCGAAGTCAAAGGGACCAAAAAGGCCCTGGCTGTAAGCGTGGACTGCAACGGCAGGTATTGTTATCTGAACCCTTACGTCGGGGCGATGATGGCGGTGGCGGAAGCGGCCAGGAACGTAGTCTGCGCCGGAGGGAAACCGCTTGCCATCACCGACGGCTTGAATTTTGGCAATCCCATGAAACCGGAAAATTACTGGCAGTTTGAAAAATGCGTAGAGGGCCTGTCGGAGGCGTGCAGGGAGCTGGACACCCCTGTCATAAGCGGCAACGTGAGCTTTTATAACGAAAACCCAAAAGGCGCGATCGATCCCACACCCATGGTCGGGATGGTCGGCCTTATAAATGATGCATCCAGGCGCGTAACGCAGGATTTCAAGAACGAAGGCGATGCGGTGGTGCTTCTCGGCGAAAACACAGCTGACCTTTCCGGAAGCGAATATCTATACATCGTGCACCATCTGAAAAAAGGGAATCCGGTTATAGATATCAAAAAAGAGGCAGCGGTGCAAAAGGCGTGCCTTGAGGCCATAGAGAGCGGCATTATCTCATCCGCCCATGATTGTTCCGAGGGAGGCCTTGCCGTGGCGCTGGCGGAATCGTGCATTACGCGAAAAGACAGGATGCTGGGGGCTGACGTGAAATTGGATGACGGCATAAGAAGGGACGCCCTTCTTTTCGGCGAGGCCCCTTCAAGGATCGTAGTCTCTCTCTCAAAAAGCAACCTGCCGGTACTGGAAAAGATAGCCAGGAGACATTCCGCGGCCTGTAGTATTCTGGGCGATGTCGGAGGAAGCAGCCTTACCGTCACATGCGGCGGAAAGAAGCTTCTTAATAAATCGGTTAAGGAATTGAGCGACGCCTGGAGGAACGCGATATCGTCAAGGCTGGGCGGTTAAACGTTTAAGTTTAAAAAAATCTTGTAAAATCGGAAAATTTGGGATATAGTTATATGTAATCAGGTGGTAAAATTAATCTATATATGACCAAGGCTGCCGGTGTCTTAAAAAGGGAATCCGCGAAAGAAACCGCCCTGCACGATGAGCTCGCCAGCGTCTATTTCTCAAAAAAAGAACCCCTAAAAAAAATAACCAGAAATGCAAACACTCTCAAAAACCGTATCCCTGCCAGGGCCCTCATATACGCCGCCTCTTACATCATCCTTGCCGCTTCGTTACTGGTTTTTTTGAGCATGTTTTACCGTCAGGATACGAATATACTGAGTAACGAGGTTAAGAACGGCGCTTCAGTTAAAATATTGGAAGAAGGCAGGCTGAATAGATTCATAACGAAGGCTCGCGATGGAGGCATATCTTTTCTGTGGGCCGGCAAAGGCGATAAAAACCGGTTTATAACTTTAAATAATTCCAACTCGGATTCAATCGCTCTCGTCGTCGATTTTAAGTTCCCCGTGGACATCTCCGGCAAGACCGCGTCCATGCTTGTAAGAGGCAGGCGCGGAGGGGAGGAGGTCTCGTTCTCCGTAAGGGATGCGGATAAAAGGTCATACCGGCTGGACGACATATATCTCGATTCAAAATGGTCGACAAAATCCATCCCGCTAAACAGCATAGCATCCAGCATAGACCTGACCCGGGTCGAAAGGATACGCATAGAGTACGATCAGCCTTTGACCGCGGGGAAGAAGTATGACGTCGAGCAGGAGGTATATATTAAAAATATCACGCTGGTCAAAGATATCGATTAAACTCACATAAAGGAGGGATCCTATGAGGGTAATATCCATAGCTAACCAAAAAGGCGGATGCGGAAAGACCACCACGGCTATAAATCTTTCCAGCTTTCTGGCGGAGTTCGGGCGGAAGGTCCTCGTCATAGACCTTGACCCTCAGGCACATGCGTCTTACGGTTTCGGCGTGAATTCTCAGAATCTCGACAAATCCATTTATAATACGCTTACTGATGTGCCGGAGAAGAGGCGGAACTTGGGCGATGTCATCGTTCATCTAAAGGCGAACCTCGACCTTGCGCCGTCCAATATCCTTCTGAGCACGCTCGAGCAGGAGCTTAAGGACAAGGAGGACGCCGTTTCGAAGCTTCATCTCGTCTTCGCGCAGAATACATTAGATTATAGTTACATCATAATCGATTGCCCGCCGAGCCTGGGTTTCCTGACCTTCAACGCCCTGAGAGCGTCGGATGAGGTCATAGTGCCTATAGAGATGAGCGCCTTCTCGCTAATGGGGGTGTCAAAATTGCTAGGGATGCTGGAGCTTATCAAGATAAAGATAAGCCACACGCCCAGGGTGAAGGCCCTCGCTACGATATACGATAAGAGGACAAACTTCTCCGATGTGATGATGGGAGAGATAAAACGTTTTTTTAACGAGGACTTGTATAAAACCACGATAAGAATAAATGTCGCTCTTAAAAAAGCCATCTATAAGAGGGTCCCGATAGACCAGTTCGACAAGGATGCCGCCGGCGCAAAGGATTATTGCGGCCTGGCGAAAGAAGTGATAGATGAAGAGAAACTGGTTTCGCCTTATCGGGAGGCTGATTTCACCTTCGAGGCGCCGGAGGCAAAAGAGGTCTACATCGCCGGGGATTTCAACGGCTGGCGTATCGAAGAGACGGGCCGCCTTTTGAGGACGGATGACGGCAGGTGGAAGAAGCGCCTGGCGCTGGCGCCTGGAAAATACAGATATAAGTTTTACGTCGATGGACAATGGGTGTTGGACTCCGGGAACAGGGAGCGTGAATCGAATCCCTTCGGCAGCCTCGATTCCATACTGAAGCTGGGGGAAGATGCCAGGAATTAGCCGGTTCCTTCTATAAATATCACGATTAGGATAAAAGGAGGGTCATGTTAAATCAGGATTTTATAAAAGAAGACCCATGGCGGATATTCAGGATAATGAGCGAGTTTGTGGACGGATTTGAGGAGCTTTCAGACGTTTCACAGGCCGTCTCCATATTCGGTTCGTCAAAGGCGAACCGCCGTGACAGGTATTACAGGATAGCCGAAGAGACGGCTGGCCTTCTGGCGAAGAACGGATATGCCGTGATAACCGGCGCCGGATCAGGGATAATGGAGGCTGCCAATAAGGGTGCGAAACTCGCCGGGGGCGAATCCATAGGGCTTAACATCCTGATTCCGATAATACAGAAACCCAATAGATACATAACGAAACTTCTGGAGTTTAAATACTTTTTTTGCAGAAAGGTCATGTTCGCGAAATACTCCAAGGCATTTGTGGTCTTTCCCGGAGGGTTCGGCACGCTGGATGAGTTGTTCGAAGCGGTTACGCTGGTACAGACGTTGAGGGTGGATCCGTTTCCTGTCGTCCTGGTAGGCAGGCGTTATTGGTTGGGGATGATAAGGTGGCTCAAGTCCGGTCCTTTAAGGGCGGGGGCGATAGAAAAAAAGGAACTGGGGCTTTTGGAACTGGTGGAAAGCCCGAAAGAGGTTTCCGCTGCGATCAAAAACTTTTACAGGTAGAGACTTAGGACATGTCCAGCAGGATATTGATCGTAGATGACGAAGCCGGCCTTAGAGAAACCGTCAAGGGGTTTTTGGAGGATAGGGGATACGCGGTTATCGCGGCCTGTGACGGCGATGACGGTTTAAATAAATTCGACGCGGAATCCCCGGATCTGGTCCTCCTGGACCTCAAGATGCCCAAGAAGGACGGTTACGAACTTTTAAAGCATATAAGGGAAGACAAAAGGTGGGTTCCAGTCATAATCATAAGCGCCCTGGCTGACCCGAAGGATATATTTAAAGGGTATGAGTACGAAGCGGATTACTACCTTACGAAACCGGTTGACCTAGAGAACCTCCTAAACTCTGTCCAGATCATGCTGTCCTTGGCGCCTCTTCGGAGGAAATAGCCCATATAAATAAAAAGGATGGCAACAGCCTCTGTAGGTATCTCGTACCTTTTAACCCGATAACGGGTTGTTATGCCGTTGTCATCCATATAGTATTATACATAAGAAAAGGCGAAAATGCAAGTTTCGTTAAATAATATTCCTAACAAAAGTCTATCGAATCCGCCGTAGCCGTACCGCAGATTTACGTGTCTGCGGCGAAGGCGGATTAAAGTTGTAACATCTTGAAATATATAGTAGTTATGATAAAATAGAGGCGTATGAAAAAGGCATATGACATAATAATTATAGGTGGCGGGCACGCCGGTTGTGAGGCTGCCCTGGCCGGTTCCAGGATGGGTTTAGAGACGCTCCTCGTGACCATGAGCGCGGATAACATAGGGTTTATGTCCTGCAACCCTGCCATAGGCGGCCTGGCCAAGGGCCACCTCGTCAAAGAGGTGGATGCATTGGGCGGGTGGATGGCCAGGGCGACGGACGCGACCTTGATCCAGTTCAGGCGCCTTAATACGAGCAAAGGGCCGGCTGTCCGGGCGTCCAGGGCCCAGGTAGACAGGCAGGCTTACCGTCTTTATATGAAATCCGTAATAGAGGCACAGAAGGGATTGTCCGTAAAGGAGGCGATGGCGACACGGATCGTTGTGAAAGACGGCTCTGTCCAGGGTATTGAGACCGCCTTGAGGGAAGTTATCTACGGAAAGACGGTGATCATAGCCTCCGGTACCTTTCTTAACGGGTTAATACATATAGGGCTTGACCGCTTTCCGGGCGGCAGGATAGGGGAGAGGTCGTCCAAAGAACTTTCTTGTTCGATAAAGGACCTGGGTTTCAAGATATTGAGGTTCAAGACAGGCACGTGTCCCAGGCTCGACGGGAAGACGATAGATACGAGCCGCCTCATCATCCAGAGAGGCGATGAAGAAATAATCCCTTTTTCTTTTCAGACGCCTCACCTGCGCCGGGAACAGCTCGCCTGCTATATAACTCATACGAACAAGAGGACGCACGCGATAATAAGGTCCAGCCTGGACAGGTCCCCTCTATTTTCGGGGGTGATAAAGGGCACCGGTGTCAGGTATTGCCCGTCCATCGAAGACAAGATATTCCGTTTTCCCGCGCGCGAGAGCCATCATATCTTTTTGGAGCCGGAAGGTATGAATACGACGGAATATTATCCAAACGGGATATCTACCAGCCTTCCCCTCGACGTGCAGGTGGAGATCGTGCATAGCATAGAGGGTTTGGAGAGGTGCGAGATAACGAGGCCGGGTTACGGTATCGAGTACGATTGTATCGACTCCACACAATTATACCCCACCCTGGAGTCAAAAGAGATAAAAGGATTGTATATGGCCGGCCAGATAAACGGCACCACAGGATATGAAGAGGCGGCCGCGCAGGGGCTGGTGGCCGGTATCAATGCGGCGCTTAAAATAACTGGAAGGCCGCCCATGATCCTCGAAAGGTCAAAAAGTTATATAGGGGTCCTGATAGACGACCTTGTGACAAAAGGGACCAATGAGCCATACAGGATGTTTACCTCCCGCGTGGAATACAGGCTTTTGTTGCGGGAGGATAATGCCGATACGAGGCTCGTGCCCATCGGTTATGAGACGGGCCTGGTGGACGAAAAAAGATTTAAGATGGTTATGGCGAAAGCCGCCTCGATCGAAGAGGAGAAGGGCCGCCTGAAGAAGAGATGGATAGCCCCCGAACAAGCGGAGAGCCTTGATATCACAAGGCCGGTCACCGCCGAAGAGCTTTTGAGGCGCCCGGAGGTGTCTTATGAAAAGATGGCGGCGTTTCTGGGCGAGGATAGGCCTTTGGCCAAAGACGTGGCGGCGCAGGTCGAGATAGAGGTTAAGTACGACGGTTTCATCAAGCGTCAGCTTATGGAGGTGGAGCGTTTTAAGAACCTGGAGAAGATAAAGATACCTTCCGCCATGGACTACTCTTCTCTGCACGGCATCTCCAGGGAGATACAGGAGAAACTTTCCAGAATACGGCCGCTCAATCTGGGCCAGGCCTTCAGGGTATCCGGAGTCACGCCCGCCGCGGTATCGATACTGATGGTATATATCGAGAAAGCGAGAAGAGCTGGATAAAACTCTAAATACTAAACTCTAAATCCTAAACAAATCCAAAACTCAAAATCCTAAACCCAAAACTTGGTGTTTTGAATTTTGAGCTTAGGGTTTTGAGTTTGTTTAGAGTTTAGGGTTTCGGATTTAGGATTTAAATAATTATTCTATGAAATCATACAACGACTACAATAGTTACCTGAGGAACAGGTTCGGATGCAAGGTCTATAGAATCGGCCTCGACGCCGGTTTTACATGCCCTGTGAGGGACGGGACGAAGGGTACGGGCGGGTGCCTTTACTGCAATGAACGCGGTTCAAGGGCTTCCTATTCGGATCCGGCGCTTTCGGTATACGGGCAGTTAAAGAAGAGGATGGAATACCTTAAGGCCAATAAGAAGGCGGAGAAGTTCATCGCGTATTTTCAGGCCTTTTCCAATACTTACGCGTCACCTTCGAGGCTTAAGGCCGTCTACGACGGGATCATTCCCTTTGAAGCTG
>CAZPYQ010000006.1:0-24583 GCA_964590585.1 uncultured Planctomycetia bacterium
GATTTATCAAGCATGTCTTTAAGATACCGGCCCGTATGGGACCTCGTGTTGCCGGCTATCTCCTCGGGAGCGCCGCAGGCGACGAGGTAGCCCCCGCTATCGCCGCCTTCCGGCCCGAGGTCTATTATATCAGCGCGCGTCTTTATGACATCGAGATTGTGCTCTATCACGAGGACGGTGTTGCCCTGGTTGACAAGCGCCTGCAGCACGCCGAGAAGTTTATCTATGTCCGCGAAGTGGAGCCCCGTCGTCGGCTCGTCCAGTATGTAAAGCGTCTTCCCCGTGGATGTCTTCGAGAGCTCTGCGGCCAGTTTTATCCTCTGCGCCTCTCCGCCGGACAGCGTCGTGGCGCTCTGCCCCAGCCTTATGTAGCCCAAGCCCACATCGAATAACGTCTTCAATTTATTTTTTACGGGCGGGATATTGGCGAAGAGGCCCAGGGCGTCCTCGACGCTCATGGCCAGAACATCGGCTATGGAGTGGCCCTTATACTTCACGCCGAGGGTAGGTTCGTTGAATCTTTTACCCCTGCAGACTTCGCACTCCACATAGACATCGGGAAGAAAATGCATCTCTATCTTTTTTATCCCGTCTCCTGTGCAGGCCTCGCACCTTCCGCCCTTGACGTTGAAACTGAACCTTCCCGGCTTGAAACCGCGTACCCTGGATTCAGGGAGCTTTGAGAAGAGGTCCCTTATGGGTGCCCACGCGCCGGTGTAGGTGGCGCCGTTCGAACGCGGCGTCCTCCCGATAGGCGACTGGTCGATGACTATCACCTTGTCCACGGCCTCGTGGCCCTCTATCCTTTTATGCGCGCCGGGCCTGTCTTTCGCGCGGTATATCTTTTTGGCGAGCGCCCTGTATAATATCTCGTCTACAAGGGTGCTCTTGCCGGAACCCGATACCCCCGTAACGCATACGAAGAGGCCCAGAGGTATCTTCACGTCTATGTCTTTAAGGTTATGCTCGGCGGCCCCTATTATCTTCAAGAACCTGCCCGGGGAGGGCTCCCTCCTCTTTGCTGGACGCGATATCTTAAGTTCTCTTCTTAAATATTTTCCCGTAAGCGAATCCTTCGAGTCGAGGATATCCTTAAGCGTCCCGCTCGCGATGACCTCTCCTCCGCGCTCCCCGGCAGCGGGACCTAAGTCTATCAGATAATCCGCCGTCCTTATCGTCGCCTCGTCGTGCTCGACGACTATAAGGGTATTGCCGAGGTCGCGCAGCTTGATGAGCGTCGAAAGAAGCTTTGAATTGTCCCTCTGGTGAAGGCCTATGCTCGGCTCGTCCAATATATACAGCACCCCCACGAGCCCGGCGCCTATCTGTGTGGCGAGCCTTATCCTTTCGGCCTCGCCTCCGGATAAGGTCGAACTCCTCCTGTCCAGCGTCAGGTAATCCAGCCCGACATCCACCAGGAATTCGAGCCTCGAGTTTATCTCTTTGAGCACCTGGTGTCCTATCTTCTCCTGGACCGCTGTCAATTTCAATTTAGTGAAGAAGCGCTTAATCTCCTTTATGGACATCTCTGTAAGGTCGGCTATATTTTTTTGGCCTACCGTAACCGACAGGGCCTCGGGCCTGAGCCTCTTCCCCCTGCATGAAGGGCACGGAAGTTCCGACATATACCTGTTTATCTCGGTCTTTATGAATTCGCTTTGGGTCTCCCTGAAACGGCGTTCCAGGTTCGGGACTACGCCTTCAAAAGAACCCCAGCCGGGCTCGTCTTCGCCGTAAAGGACTATCCTTTTTATGTCCCTGGGAAGGTCCTTAAAAGGAGTATCTACGTCAAAGCCGTGCCTTTTGGCCAACGACCTTAAGAGCCGCCTGTAGTAGAGGTATAGGCCCTTGCCGCCCCTTCTCCAGGCGTCCACAGCGGATATGACGGGTCTCGTCTTGTCCTGAATCACGAGATCCGCGTCTATCTCCATTTTATTCCCCAGGCCTCCGCACGTCGGGCACGCGCCGTAAGGCGAATTGAACGAGAAGAGACGGGGCGTTATCTCCTCAAAACTGATACCGCAATCACTGCATGAAAAGAGGGCGCTAAAGAGCCTCTCTTCCGGGCCGGGGCTGCCGGAGGCGGAGAGCGTATTTACGAGGACAAGGCCTTCGCCTGTTTTAAGCGCGGTCTCTACGGAATCCCCGAGGCGCCTGGTCGATTCGTCATCTATGGTAAGCCTGTCTACGACGGCCTCGATAGTATGTTTCTTCATCTTATCCAATCTAAGCGGCCCTTCAAGGCTGGATATACCGCCGTCAACCCTGACCCTGACAAACCCTTCCTTCTTAGCGTTCTCCAGCACCTCCCGATGTTCGCCCTTCCTCCCGCGCACAAGCGGGGCCAATATCATTATCCTGGTCCCTTTAGGGAGAGCCCTTATCTCTGCGATTATCTCCTGCGAACTCTGGCTCTTTATGGGTTTGGCGCATTTGGGGCAGTGGGGAACGCCCACCCTGGCGTAAAGGACCCTCAGGTAGTCATAGATTTCAGTCTGCGTCCCTACGGTGGAACGGGGGTTGGAGCTCGCTGTCCTCTGCTCTATGGCGATGGCCGGGGACAAACCTTCTATGTATTCCACGTCGGGTTTCTGGAGCTGTTCCAGGAACTGCCTCGCGTAACTCGAGAGGCTCTCTACGTACCGCCTCTGTCCTTCGGCGTAGATGGTGTCGAAGGCGAGCGAGGATTTGCCGCTGCCGGAGAGCCCCGTTACGACGACGAGTTTATTGCGCGGTATGCGGATGTCCAGATTCTTTAGATTATGTTCTTTGGTGCCCTTTATGAATATATATTTAGATTCCATAATATTGGTTTATATTAGTGACAGTCACTTTTGAGGCCTTTTGTGACAGTCACTTTTGGGGCCTTTTGTGACAGTCACTTTTGGTGAACTTTTGGTGACTTTTGGTGACTTTTGGTGGATATTATCCGGTTTTCTCATGAAAATATTGGGACGGCTCTCTTCTTTAAAAAATAGTCAAAAAAGAACCGTCCCAATTTTTTCAAAGAGCCTATCTCTTCTTCCTTTTTTTCCTGCCTCTCAGCATCTTCGCTTTGGAGATATCGCCCTTCTTGTCTATGAAGTAGAGGTAACCCTTCACCCTTTTGATGCCAGCCTTAACGATGACCTTGCCACCGCCGCCTTTCGATTTTCCTCTGGCCATCTTGGTCTCTACTACATTGCCTTTTTTATTAATGTAATACAGATACCCCTTCTTCCTTTTGACGCCGCACTTCATCACCTTCTCCGCCATGTTTTTTCACCTCCCTTCG
This sequence comes from uncultured Planctomycetia bacterium, assembly GCA_964590585.1. Taxonomy (GTDB): domain Bacteria; phylum Omnitrophota; class Gorgyraeia; order 2-01-FULL-45-10; family JAHFGN01; genus CAZPYQ01. The sequence continues at coordinate 3,275 of CAZPYQ010000006.1, forward strand.
AATTCTATTTTAAAACATCACGTCCCCACCATTAGGCGGCTCGAGATCCTGCCGAGCATCGCTATTGCCGACGATACGGCAAGCGCGCTCGTCTTGGGATTCGCCGCTGACGGCAGGTTTTCGGTCCTGGTCGTAATCTTGCCGAAATCTCCCATGACCTCGACCTCGTGGACATTCCGCGTATATTCAGGCGACGTGACTATCCTCACCCGGACGTCTCTCGCGCCTACTCCCGAGGCGAGGCTTAAGACCGCGGCGACGTTTATGTTCTTGGGGAACGCCGATACGGCCTCTTTTGCCGTCCCGTCAAAGAGGATGGTCTCCTTGTCTATGCCTTTTAAATCTATATTATTCTCAATTATATATGGCGCGCCTTCCAGCGACCTCGGCGGTTTGCGCGTCGTGATGCCGATGGACGTTATTTTGCCGATAGAGGCCGCCTTAACACCGTCTATGCCGCATATGGCGCCGCTCGGGATATAGACGCGGGATGTCGACTTTTCTATGCCGGACAAAAGTTCGTCCCTGCCCAACAGCCCGCCCACGCTCATGACCAGGATGTCCCTTCCTTTTTTTAGGCATTCTGCGGCTATATCGGCCGAGACGGCGGCGCTCGCCGCTTCGACCACGAGGCCGCTCGCCGATATGAGAGGGCCCCTCCCCAATATCCTCACCTTGCCGCCCAGCCTGGCGCAAAGCGCCTTTGCCTTATCCGCGTCTATATCGCATAGCCCAACGAGGTCGATATCATCGCCAAATCTCTTTACGCATGCCAGGGCGACTTCGCCGCCTATCGTGCCGCAACCGATTATCCCGACTTTTAGTTTCGTGATACGTAACCCGTAACCCGTAACCCGTAACCCTTTTTTAGAGGCTCGTCGTTCCATCAGTATCCAGCTATTGCGGCGCCCTTCTTCTCGCCGGTAACCTGAAGCATCCTCTCGAGCGTTCTCCTGGCCTTCTCGGCCACTTCGACGGACACTTTTACTTCATAGACCATATTTTCGAGCGAGTGCGCGACCCATCCCAGCGTCGTCAGTTTCATGCTGGGGCATACCAGGTGGGTGGTCGGAAGGTAGAACTTCTTGCCGGGATTATCTTTTTGAAGCCTGTAGAGCATGCCCGATTCGGTACCTATGATGAATTCCCTGGACGAAGATCTTGCGACATACACGAACATGCCGCCGGTGGAACATACATGGTCAGACAGAGCCAAAACCCCCGGGCTGCATTCCGGATGGGCAATCACCTCGGCCTCCGGATGCGCCTCCTTGGCCCTTATGACATCTTCCTCCTGGACCCTTATATGCGTCGGACAAAAGCCTTCCCAGAGCAGTATCTCCTTTTCCGGGACCTGGCTCTGGACATACCGCCCCAGGTTCTTGTCGGGCACGAATATCACCCTCTTTTCTTTAAGCGACCTTACGACTTCAATGGCGTTGGAAGAGGTACAGCTTATGTCGCTGGCGGCCTTCATCTCGGCGCTTGAGTTTACGTAGCATACCACCGCCGCGTCAGGATATTCCTTTCTTTTAGCGTTTAATTTCTCGACTGTTATCATGTCCGCCAGGGGGCACCCCGCCTCCTGCACGGGGAGGAGCACCTTCTTTGTCGGGTTCAAGATCGAGGCGCTCTCGGCCATAAAGAGGACCCCGCAGAAGACTATCACTTCGGCATCGGTCCTAACCGCGGCCTGCGAAAGCGCCAGCGAATCGCCGCATATATCGGCTATCTCCTGTATCTCATCGCGCTCGTAGTTATGGACTATGATGACCGCGTTATGCTTCTTTTTAAGTCTCTCTATCTTCTTCTTTAGGGCGTCGTTATATTTTTGATTGCTCTTATCCGCGCTAAACATCATGCACCTACGCTTTCACTATTACATTATCTATGAGACGCGTGCGGCCGATGAATACGGCCAGCGCTATCAGTATATCCCCGCCTTCGACAGCCGTTACCTCTTTTAAATTCTTTGCGTCCACTATCGAGATATAATCTATCCGCGCGGACGGCCTGGCCATTATCATCTCTTTCATTGTTTCTTTTACCTTGAGCGGGTCTTTTATGCCGCCGGCTATCATCGCTTCGGCCTTTTTCAAAGAAGCGTAAAGGATGCCCGCGTCCTCCCTTTCCGCCTCGGACAGGTACGCATTGCGCGAACTCATCGCAAGGCCGCCCCTTTCCCTTACAGTGGGAAGCACCTTCACGTCTATGTCCATGTCGAGGTCCGCCGCCATCTTCTTTACCACGACGGACTGCTGGGCGTCTTTCTGGCCGAAATAGGCGATGTCCGGCCTGACTATGGAGAACAGTTTCGCTACCACGGTCGAGACTCCCCTGAAGTGCCCCGGCCTTGAGGCCCCACAAAGGCCTTCCGTGAGGCCATCCACCGTGACGAATGTGGAATACCCGTCGGGATACATCTCTTCCGCCTTAGGGCGGAATATCACGTCAACACCCGCCTTGCCGGCTATATCCTCATCCCGCGCATGATCCCTCGGATATTTTTCATAATCTTCCCCGGCCCCGAACTGGATAGGATTGACGAATATACTTATCACCACGACATCCGTATGGGCCCTGGCTGAACGCATCAGGCTCACGTGGCCTTCGTGAAGATACCCCATGGTCGGGACGAAGCCTATGGTCTTTCCCTCCTTCTTCATTATCTTGACGAAGGTGCGCATGCGGGGGATACTGTCGATTATCTTCAGCATCGACTCGCCTTTCCTGCGGGCGCCTTCGATATGAGACGCGCCGCCTCAGGCGCCAGATCGCTTAAGGGCCTAAGCACGAATTCCCTTTCATGCATCCTCGGATGGGGCACTACCAGGTCACTGTCGTTTATGATAGCGTCGCCATATATAAGGATGTCCAGATCTATCGTACGGGGGGAGTCTTTGACGCCGCGCACCCTGCCAAGCGCATCTTCTATTGCCTTAAGACGGTGTAATAATCCTCTGGCCGAAAGTCCGGTCTCCAGTTCGAAGACGCAGTTCAAAAATTTTGCCTGCGGTATCTTGCTGACGGGATCGGTCTCATATACCGGCGAAGACCTCACAAACCTGACATTTTTTAAACGCTTCAGCATCGAGGCCGCTTCGTCTATATATCCCTGTCTGTCGCCCAGGTTCGAGCCGACGCCTATGTAGCATGTTGCCATCATGACAGCCGTTTCTTTATCCTGTCCACCGCTTCGCGCAGACGCGCCTTATCGACCGTGAGCGCCATGCGTATATAACCTTCGCCGTGTTCGCCGAAACCGTTTCCCGGGGTAACGACTATATCGGCTTTATCGAGCATGTCTTTCGCGAGGAGCGCCGACGTGTATCTCGCCTTGACCTTTGCCCAGACGTAGAAGGCCGCTTTGGGTTTCGCCACGTCCCACCCTATGGAATTCAACCCGTCGACCAGGACGTTGCGCCTCTCTTGGTATATTTTGTTTATCTTATTGATATGCCCGTCATAATGCGCGAGCGCCGTGACAGCCGCGCGCTGTATGGCGGAAAATACGCCGGAATCGATATTGGACTTCACCTTTGCCAGCCCTTCTATCAAGGCCGGGTTGCCGCAGGCGAAACCTATCCTCCAACCCGTCATGTTGAACGTCTTTGATAACGAATGGAACTCTATGGCGCACCCTTTCGCGCCGTCAGACTGCAGGATGCTGGGGGGCCTGTAACCGTCAAACGCTATCTCGCTATACGCGGCGTCGTGGCATACGATTATCCCGTGCTTAAGCGCGAAGCGGCAGACCTCATCGAAGAACCCTTTTTCCGCGGATGCGCCAGTCGGATTATTCGGATAATTAAGGAACATCATCCTGACCTTATTGAGGAGGTGATGGTTTATGCTCCTCAAATCGGGAAGAAAACGGTTCAATTCCAGAAGCGGCATCGCGAGAGGCACCCCTCCGGCGAATATGGAGCCTGACCTGTAAGGGGGATAACACGGATCCGGGATGAGCACCGTGTCTGCCGGATTCACGAAGGCCAGCGGCACATGGGCTATCCCTTCTTTGGAACCTATGAGAGGGAGTATCTCGGTATCGGCCTCGAGTTCGACATCAAACCTCCTCTGGTACCACTTCGCGATCGCCTCCTTAAGTTCGGGCATCCCCTGGTCCAGGGCGTACCTGTGCGTCTTAGGGTCGCCGACGGCCCTCCTCATGGCGTCCACGATGAACCGGGGTGTCGGCCGGTCGGGATCGCCCACGCCCAAATCGATTATATCCCGCCCCGCCTCCCTTGCGGCCTTCTTCGCCTTGTCTATCTCCACAAAGAGGTACGGCGGGAGTTTTTTCAGGCGTTCTGATTTTTCTATATTCGTCATCTTTTCCTCTTCAATTATTTACCGGCCCTACTCTTCAAAAACCGCTTTATTCTTTCCTCTGCGTTTCGCGGATAAGAGGCAGTTATCCGCCTTTTTAAGCAATTGAGCGGCCTTGGCGATTTTTTTACCTTCAGCCACAGCCACGCCTATGCTGAATGTCAGATGGACCAAAGGCCTTTTCGCGGACCCTTTAAATGCAAGGCCGCCAAGTTCTTTTCTTATCCTGTTTATAACTATTTTTGCCCCCTCCATGTCGGTCTGGGGCAGTATCAGCGCGAACTCATCGCCTCCGTATCTGGAGGCGATGTCGACCTCGCGTATATTATCGACCAGGAGGGACGCTATGCTCTTTAATACGCTGTCCCCGTGCGGATGGCCGTAGTGGTCGTTGTAGGCCTTAAAATTATCTATATCTATCATCGCGAGCGCCAGGGGGGTATTGTGCCTTTGAGACCTGCTTGCCTCGACCTTAAGCATCTGCTGAAAATATCCGTGGTTGTATATACGGGTAAGGCCGTCTATGACGGACTGTTTCTTCGCCTTCTCGAAAAGGAAGGTATTCTCTATGGCGGTGATCGAATGGGACGCAAGCGTGGTAAGGAGTTTTACGTTCTCTTTGGAATAGAAATCTGTCTCCATCGTGGCCGAGGAAACGCTGAGTTTTTTCTCGCCGGCGAATGCAGCCTTAAAGGTGCAGCAGCTGTCGCCCTGGCTGCAACAGGTCGTCTCCGCCAGATCCGCTTTTCTTTTTAACAATTTTTCCACGGCTCCGGAGAGAAGGCCCCTTTCAAAGTAACATATGGGATGGCTGGAATCTTTTATACCCATGCTCGTGATGGTGCCGTCGATCTGTATATTGACGGCCTTTTCGTCCAGCCTCTTTATGCGCATCTCTCCTATCTCAAATCTGGATATCTCCTTTTTGAAATCCGGCACCGAGTTTATCTTGAGGCTCAATCCCAACTGCCTACCTACCGTATATGCGGTGATGTACATCCTGCCCCTTAAAAGATTCTTCAGGGCAAACATCCTGAATATGACGAACAGGGCGAGCGGCACCTGGCCGCCTATCTTCTTTTCCATCTGGGCAAACAGCTTGCCCAGGGAGAGCTCCGGCTCCTTGATATCCTTTCCCCTGGTTATGGTGACTATGTCCTCCAACTGTTCGGTAACCGCCGTCAGCCTCTCGACAAGGTCCGCCTGTTGTGTCACGCTTTTTATGGCATTATACTTCATATATCATCTCCCCTCGAGGCCTTCAATCAACCTTCAAGACCTCTTTCATGCTATACAATCCCCTGGATTTTTCGGCTACAAACAGCGCCGCGAGAAGCGCGCCTTTCGCGAGTATATCCCGCGTCTTGGCGCTGTGGCTGATCTGTATCCTGTCGTAAGCGCTCTCGAAGGTGACCGTATGGTCGCCGACTATCTCGCCTTCTCTTATGGATTTTATGGGTATGCCGGCGACTTTCCCGGAGGCCTTTATTATCCTGGCGAGTTCCTTGGCTGTTCCGCTCGGAGAGTCCTTTTTGTGTATATGGTGCGCCTCGGATATCTCTACCCTGTATTCGGCCCCCAGGACCCTGGCGGCGTCGCCTGCTATCTTGAACAGCAGGTTCACCCCTACGGACATGTTGGGAGAAAAGACTATGGCTATCTTACCGGACGCCTTATCTATCCTCTCTTTGTCAGGGCCGGAGAGGCCCGTAGTCCCTATGACGATATTTTTACCGTATTTTTCGCATAAGGATAGATGCTCCATCGTAGCCCGGGGAGAGGTAAACTCCACAAGGCAGTCACAGCCCTTTATAAAAGGCCCGGCTTCCTGGCCCAGGTCGAATTCTCCGGTAACCTTGAACCTCTCATCTTCCTTAGCCAGGGCGATTATCCTCGACCCCATCTTACCCTTGGAGCCGCTCACGCATATTTTAATCATGTAAAAATCCTATCATATCAGCCCGTATCCCCTGAGCGCCTTAACCAGTTTCTCTTTATTCTCCGGCAGCATCTCCGAGAGAGGCAGCCGCATCCCGGGGTCCATCATCTTCATGAGGCCCATAGCCGTCTTGACCGGGATGGGGTTCGTCTCTATGAAGAGCGCCTTCGTGAGCATGAGGAGCTTATAGTGCATCGCCTGCGCCTTTTCAAGCTCGCCCTTCTCGAAGAAGTCCACCATATCCGCCACGTCTTTAGGCGCTATGTTGGCCGTCACGGAGATGACGCCTGTCCCGCCTATCGCCATGACAGGCAGGGTCAGGGAATCGTCTCCGGATATAAGGTCAAAACTCTTCGGGCAAAGCGCCCTTATCCTGGACATCTGGTCCAGGTTTCCGCTCGCCTCTTTGACGCCCGCTATATTCTTTATCTCGGCCAGTTTCGCGAAGGTCTCCGGCTCTATATTCACACCCGTTCGCGAGGCGATATTGTAGAGAATGAGCGGTATATTGCACGACTCGGCGATCGCCTTGAAGTGCAGGTAGAGGCCCTTCTGCGTGGGCCTGTTATAATACGGGCTTACCTGCAGAGACGCCTGCGCGCCCGAGCGCTCGGCGTGTTTCGTCATCATTATCGCCTCGTCCGTGGAATTCGAACCCGTCCCGGCTATGACGGGGATCCTCCCCTTCGCGAATTTCACGGTGAGCTCGATTACCCTGTCGTGCTCTTCGTAGGACAATGTCGCCGATTCCCCTGTCGTCCCGCACGGGACCAGGGCGGATGTCTTGTTCTTAATGTGAAATTCCACCAGGCCCTCAAGGGCCTTCTCGTCGATCCTGCCGTTTTTAAAAGGCGTCACAAGCGCCACCATAGAACCTTTGAACATGGGAAAATCTCCTTCTTAGCTGTCAGCTGTCAGTTACGAGCTGTCAGCTACTGATGACTGACGGCTGATGGCTGAAAGCTAACCTTCAATTTTTATGCTTCCCGTAAAGATCAGTTTTGCTTCGCCCTCGAGATAGACATTTTTAAAATGTCCGTCTACCAGGTCGAAATACACCCTTAACCTGTCTCCGCCTTTGGTCTCAACATTGACAGGGGATTCTAACTTTTCGGACTCCGCCGCTATAATGGCGCTTGCCACGACACCTGTCCCGCAGGCATAAGTCTCGTCCTCCACGCCGCGTTCGTAGGTCCTTACCCTTATATTGTGACTGTCTAATATCTCTACGAAATCGGCGTTCGTGCCGGACGGCGAGAATTCTTTATGATACCTGATGGATTCCCCCACCGCCTTCACGTCGACCTTGTCTATGTCCTTGACGAAATGGACGACGTGCGGCACGCCCGTATTCACGAAACTCACCTCATACGGGCAGTCCCTTACGGTAAGACAGAAGTTCCATCTTATCTCTTTCGGTTCAGTCAGGGCGACCTTTACCGTATCGCCTTTGACCAAAGCCTTTATGACGCCCGCGCCTGTCGCGATGGTCATGGAGCCCGTTTTTGCCAGGCCTTCTCTTGCCGCGTACAGGGCTATGCAGCGCGAACCGTTGCCGCACATTGTAACCTCGGAACCGTCGGGATTCAATATCCTCATCCTGAGGTCGGCCGTACTTGACTTCTCCGCTATGAGAAGGCCGTCGGCGCCGACCGACCGCCTGCGCGCGCAAAGGGCCTTCGCCAGGGAAGGGTAATCCTTTTCGGGCATTTGGATGGACCTGAAATTATCTATTATTATAAAATCATTTCCGGTGGCGACTGCCTTCGTGAACTCCAGGACCTTTTTCATCTAAAGCGCCCTCGGCATCGTCTCGCCGCGGACAAGGTCGCGGTATGTTTCGTGTTTGCGGACCACATAGAATCTATTGCCCTTGACCATCACCTCTGCCGCGCGCGGGCGGGAGTTGTAGTTGGAGGACATGGTAAACCCATAGGCGCCCGAACCCATGACGGCCAAAAGGTCCCCGGACCTGGCCTGGGAGAGGAGCCTGTCCTTACCGATAAAATCGCCGGACTCGCATATGGGGCCCACTACGTCAACCCGCTCGAGGTCCCCGGAATTAAAATGTCCAAACTTCACCGGAACCACCTTGTGGTAGGCCTCATACAGGCTGGGCCTTAGAAGATCGTTCATTCCGCTGTCGACTATGACGAAATTTTTGCGCGGGGTCCTCTTGGTATAGATGACGCGCGTAACGAGGATGCCGCTATTGCCGGATATGAACCTTCCGGGCTCAAGGATGACCTTTAAGCGCGCTTTTTTAAGTATGGGAAGCACGTTTTTGGCGAAATGCGCGGCCGTCTGCGGGTGTTCCAGCGCGTATATTATCCCCAGGCCCCCTCCTATATTCAGGTATCGTACCTTTATATGGCTCTTGCCCAGGAAATCGACCACTTTCCTGATCGCCTCCTGGAACGGCCTGCCGTCTAATATCTGCGACCCTATATGTATATGCACCCCGTCTATGTTAAGGTTCGGGTATCTCCACCGGGAATTGAATATCTTCTCCGCGGTCTCGAAGTCCAATCCGAACTTGGTATCACCCTTGCCCGTAACTATGTGGCTGTGGGTCCTGGGTATCACGTCAGGGTTTATCCTGACGGCGACATTGACCATTTTTTTGAGGCGCCTGGCCGTATTCTGGATGAGGCCGAGCTCCTCCTCGCTTTCGGCGTTAAAGAACAAAATCCCGAACCTGACCGCATCTTCTATCTCGTTCGCCTTCTTGCCCACGCCCGCGTAAACCACCTTCTTCGGATCCGCTCCGGCGATATTCGCCCTGTAAAGCTCCCCGCCCGATACGATATCCAGCCCTGCGCCGTTTTTTACGAGGACCCTAAGGACCGCTAGGTTCGAATTGGACTTGACCGAAAAACATATGAGGGGCCTTATCGAGCGGAAGGCCTTTTTGAGCTTCCTGTAATGGTCCAGAAGCGTCTTATAGCTGTAAAGATAGAACGGCGTCGGGACCTTTTTGGCGACATCTCCTACTTTAAGGTCCTCGCAATATAGTTCGTTATCCTTAAATTTAAACTCGTGCATGGCTACCTTTTAACCGACCGCTTCGACTTTACGGACACGAGCGGGTCGAAGAGCTTTAAGACCTCTTTCTTCACGAACCTGTCCGAGAACTTTTTCAATTCGCCCTCCGGCATGTTCTTTATCAGGATGCCCCTGTCCAGCGAATCCTTTATGAGCCTCCCCACGATCGAATGGGCCGGCGTAAACGGAATACCTTTATCTACGAGATAATACACAAGGTCCGTCGCGTATAACGACTCGCTCTTTAAGCACTCGTCTATTCTTTTTTCATTGAATTTAAGCGTTCTCATCAGGCCCGTCAATACTTCAAGTTCCTTCGAGACGATCTCGAATGAATTAAAGAGCGGCTCCTTATCCAGCTGCATGTCCCTGTTATAGGTAAGCGGCAGCGCCTTCATCATGGTGAGGACCGCGACCAGGTTCCCGTACAGCCGCCCTGAATACCCCCTGATGAGTTCCAGGACGTCCGGGTTCTTCTTCTGGGGCATAAGAGAACTGCCCGTGCAGTATGAATCGTCTATCTCCACAAAATCAAACTCCTTCGTAGACCAGATGATAAGGTCCTCCGAAAGCCTGGAAAGATGCGTCGCTATCAGGCAGAGCGCGCCTATTGTCTCGATTACGAAATCCCTGTCGCTTACCGAATCCATCGGATTTACGGGCGCGGATACAGCTTCTGCGGCCGTCATGTAGACGGATGCGTCTATGGGCGTACCTGCCAAAGCGCCTGAACCCAGCGTTACCGCGATATTATCAGAGATATGCGCCAGCCTCGCCTTGTCCCTTTTAAGCATCCCGGCATAGGCGCCGAGATAATCCTTAAGATACACCGGCTGGGCATGCTGCATGTGGGTATATCCGGGAATCACCATGCCTCTATATCTTTCGGCCGCTGTCCCGAACGCTTTTACAAGCAAGTCCAGCCCGCCTGCAACTTTAGACAATTCCGCCTTGCAGTACATCTTAGTCGCATATGCCACCTGGTCGTTCCTTGACCGCGCCGTATGGACTTTAAGCGCAAGCTCCCCCACCTTCCCCTCAAGTTTATTCTGTATATCGGTATGTATGTCCTCGCTTGCGGGATCAGCCGTAAAGGTGCCGCCCTTTACGCTTCTATACAGGGAATCCAGCGCCGCGGTGAGTTTCGACGCCTCGGGCGCGGTCAAATATCCGGCCTTCTTTAAGATATGCACATGCGCCTTCGAGCCCAGGATATCGTATTCGGCTATTCTCTGGTCATACCGGATAGACCTCGTAAATTCCTCCACGAGAGGATCAGTCTTCTTGGCAAATCTCCCGCCCCATAATTTCTTGCTCATGTCTTCTCCCTTATTACACAGAATTTTTACTTTCTATACGGCAATCCCCAGATCTCGATAAACCCCTTCGCCAGCGACTGGTCGAACTTGTCGCCCTTCTCGTATGTCGCAAGGCACTTCTTATACAGCGAGTTCGGCGACTTCCGGCCCACGACGGTGCAGCTGCCCTTGTGCAGCTTCACCCTTACGACGCCGTTAACATGTTTTTGGGTATCGTCTATGAACTTATCGAGCGCTTCCCGTAAAGGGGTGTACCACAGCCCGTAATAGACGAGCTCGGAATATTTAAGCGCAACCATGTCCTTAAAATGCAGGAGTTCCCTGTCCAGGACAAGGGCCTCCAGCGCCCTGTGGGCGTTATATAACGTCCAGGCGGCCGGGGCCTCGTATATCTCTCTCGACTTTATGCCGACTAATCTATTCTCCACCATGTCGCTCCTGCCTACACCCGCCTCTCCCGCCGCCCTGGCCACTTTCGATATCAGATCTACTCCCCCCATGGACCTTCCGCCTAGTTTCACGGGCACGCCCTTTTTAAATACTATCTCCAGGTAGACAGGCTTCGCCCGCGCCTTATCTACTCCTTTCGTAAGTTGATATATATCTTCGTCAGGCTCGTAATAAGGATCTTCCAGGGGCCCACTTTCAATCGATATTCCCCAAAGATTAACATCCAATGAGTATGGCTTTCTCTTCGTGGCGTCGATTGGAATATTATTCTCCTTCGCATAAACTATCTCTTCGTTTCTCGTCTTTAACTCCCATTCCCTGACAGGCGCTATTATCTTTAAAGCGGAATCCAGCGCGGTTACAGTCACTTCAAATCTCACCTGGTCATTGCCTTTTCCGGTGCATCCGTGAGCCACATAATGGGCCTTCTCTTTTTGGGCCGCCCTGACCAGGCCCTTCGCTATTATGGGCCGTGACAACGCGGTAGCCAAAAGATACCCGCCCTCATATACGGCATCCGCCTTCAGGGCCCGGAACACAAAATCCTCCGCGAACTCCTTCTTCAGGTCCTCTATGATTACCTTTATCGCTCCGGTCTTAAGGGCCCTTGTCCTATATGCCGCGTAATCGGCGCCCTGCCCAACATCGGCCATGTAGGCGACCACGTCATACCCTCTATTCGCAAGCCACTTTATGGCGACCGATGTGTCGAGCCCGCCGGAATACGCCAGCACTATTCTTTTGCCCATCTTATCTTTCTCCTAAAAGTTTTAAAAGGATCGCCTTTTCGACATGCATCCTGTTCTCCGCCTGGTCATAGACTATGGAATTCGGGCTGTCGATGACGCCATTGGTTATCTCCTGCCCCCTGTGGGCAGGCAGGCAATGCATGATAAGGCAATCTCTTTTAGCCGATTTCATGAGGCGTTCGTTCACCTGGAAGCCCTTGAAGCGTTTAAGCCGCTTTTTCGTTTCGCCCTCATGACCCATGCTCACCCACACGTCGGTGTATACGATATCCGCCTGCGACACGGCCTCTTCGGCTTTCCTGTAAAATTTTACCTTGCTGCCCGACTTCGCCGAAAACTCCATCGCCATGCCTGCAATCTTCTTTGCCGGTTCATAGCCTTTCGGGGTGGCCACCGTTATATCGAGCCCCACCTTGGCGCTCGCGATTAAGAGAGAGTTGAGGACATTGTTGCCGTCTCCCACATACGCCAGCTTTATCTTCTTGAAGGTTCCCTTCTTTTCTCTTATCGTATATATATCGGCAAGCGCCTGGCACGGATGGGCCATGTCGCTCAAACCGTTTATGACCGGCACCGACGCATATCTGGCCAATTCCTTCGCTTCTTCATGCAGGTACGTCCTTGTGACTATGCCGTCCAGGTACCGCGAAAGGACGGAGGCGATATCCTTGACCGCTTCACGCTTTCCCATCTCAAGTTCATGGGGGCCGAGATATATGGCGTACCCGCCGAGCTGCACCATGCCTATCTCGAAAGACACCCTCGTCCTGTTAGATGGCTTCTGGAATATGAGGCCGATGGTCTTTCCCCTAAGCGCGTCATAATAATCGGCCTTCGCGCTCTTCACCTTTTGAGCCAGGTCCAAAAGCTCCAGTATCTCCCGCATCTCGAGGTCACTTATAGAAAGCAGATCTTTTTTCATTATGTTCACATCCCTTGCTTGGAAAAGACCTTGTCCAGGATAGTTACAGCCCTGTCGATCTCGCCCTTCGTCACGTTCAAAGGCGGCATTATCCTGAGAACCGTATCCTGCGTGCAATTTATGAGGAGCCCCTCTTCGAGGCAGCCTTTATATATCTCGTCGCCTTTTATGCCAAGTTCAACGCCTATCACGAGCGCCATCGTCCTTATTTCTTTTATGAAGCTATACTTCTTCTTGAGGGCGAGGAGCTTGCTTTTAAGATACCGCCCCTTATCCCGCGCATTCTTTATGAGGCCGTCTTTTTTTATGGCGTCAAAGACCGCCAGCGCCGCGGCGCATACTATGGGCGAGCCGCCGAACGTGGAGGCGTGCGTCCCCGGAGTAAGCACGTCCTGGAACTTCCTCCCCGCCACGCACGCGCCTATCGGCAGGCCTCCGCCCAACGATTTCGCCAGCGTCATGATATCGGGGACTATGCCGTAATTCTGATACGCGAAGAAATTGCCGGTCCTTCCCATTCCGGTCTGGACCTCATCGAGCATCAATAAAATGTCCCGCTCGCCGCATATGGCCCTTAAAGCCTTCATGTATTCCTTATCCGCGATGTTTATGCCGCCTTCGCACTGGATCGGCTCGAGCATTATCGCGGCCGTCTTTTCGTTTATCGCCTCTTTGACGGCTTCGAGATCATTAAAGGGCACGTGCCTAAACCCCTCGGGCAACGGTTCGAAACCATGCTTCACCTTGTCCTGGCCCGTAGCCGCTATCGTCCCGAGCGTCCTGCCGTGGAAAGACTTCGTCATCGTTATGACCTGAAACCTTCCCTTGTCGTGGCCGTACTTCCTGGCGAGTTTTATGGCCGCCTCGTTGGCCTCGGCGCCGGAATTCGAGAAGAAGACCTTGCCGGGGAAAGAGTTCTTTATTATGGCCTCTGCCAGTTTTGCCTGAAGGAGGCTTAAATAATTGTTCGATACGTGCATGAGCCTCTTGGCCTGCCTTCCTACAGCCGCCACGACCCTCGGATGGCAATGGCCTATGCCGGAGACCGCCCACCCCGGGAAGAAATCGAGATAAACCCTGCCGTCTATATCCGTGACCCTGGTGCCCTTCGCCTTTTCAAGGCATAAAGGGACCCTTTTATAAGTATTCATGACGTACTTCTCGTACATCAATACGACCTTATCCGTTTTTGTCATATCAGTATTCCCTTATTTCCTGGGCTTCTTCTTGCAGCCACATGTAGCGCACATCGTTACCTCCTGTATTATTAACTTACTATCTCCGTCCCTATCCCCCTATCCGTGAACATCTCCAGTAAAAGGGCATGCGGTATAGACGCGTCCAGGATATGCGCCTTCTTGACCCCGCCCCTTATCGCGCTTACGCACGATTGCGCCTTGGGTATCATCCCGGCGCTTATTATATCCTTCTTTATCAGCCGCTCCACCTCGCCCACCCGGATCGTATCGTAAAGGGTGCGGGGGTCACCCTTCCTTCTCATTATACCCCTCACGTTTGTGAGCAGGACGAACTTCTCCGCCTTTAACGCTACGGCGATCTCGCTGGCCACATCATCGGCATTGACGTTATACAGGTTCCCGTCCCTTCCGACGCCGAGGGGATATATAACCGGTATGATATTATCCTCCATGAGCCGCTTGACGACGGTCGTATCGACGGATGTGACATGGCCCACGAATCCCAGATCTATATCAGCCCTTATCTTCCTGGCCCTTATAAGGTTATTCTCTTTGCCGCTTAAACCGAATGCCCTGGCGCCCATCTCCTTAAGCGCGTTTACGATCTTTTTATTTATTATATGAAGCGCCTTGTCGATTATATGCATCGTCTTGAGATCCGTCACGCGGCGCCCCTGTATGAACCTGGGCTCCAACCCGGCCCGTTTCATCATCTTTGAGATGAAAGGCCCGCCTCCATGCACGACTATGGGCCGCATGCCGGCGTAACTCATGAACATGATGTCTTCAAGGATGCCCGGCTCTATACCCTTTTCGTCAACGCTAGAGCCGCCGTATTTTATAACGACGACTTTTCTAAAGAACTTCTTTATGTAAGGCAACGCCTCTATCAGGACATCGCTTTTTTTTATCGCGTCTTTCATCGTTATATGTAAAGTTGATGGTTCGTACCGCGTACTGCGTTCGGCGTACGGCGTTTGTTTTTACGCTGTACGCCGTACTCCGTACGCCGTACGCGACATATGGTTTTCTACGTACTGTACGCCGAGTTTATCTTAACGTACTCTTCGGAAAGGTCGCATGTGAGCGCGGTGGCGCGGAATAAGCCACTCTTCAGGTCCACGGTTATCGGGACCTCATTCGCCTTGAAGACCTTCGCGAGAGGGGCCTTGTCCAGGCCCTTTATGCTCGAACCGTCCTTAAAGACCCTTATCTTCCCTATATAGACATCCACCCTGTCCGGATCGAACTCGATACCGCTCGCGCCTGCCGCGGCCACTATCCTGCCCCAGTTTGGATCGCCGCCATATACGCATGCCTTGAGAAGGTTGGATGACGTCACCCTCCGGGCGACCGCCCTGGCGTCGTCATGGCTTTTCGCCCCTTTGACCAGGACCTCTATAATTTTCGTCGCGCCTTCGCCGTCATAGACCATCTCCTTCGCCAGCACCTGGCACAATATGACGAGCGCCTCTTTAAAGGATTCGTAATCCCGCCCTGGCTTCACTATCCGCTTATTGCCCGTAAGTCCGTTCGCCAGGATGAAGACGGAATCGTTGGTGCTCATATCTCCGTCGACCGAGATCATATTAAAGGAGCTGTCCACCGCCTCGTCAAGGGCGCGTGAAAGCATCCCCTTGCTTATATCCGCGTCGGTCGTTATAAAAGAGAGCATCGTCGCGTGCTTCGCGACTTTCATGTTCGGATATATCATGCCCACCCCTTTGGCGGCGCCTCCTATCACGGCCGTGATACCTCCCAATTTTACCCTGACACAGCATTCCTTCTCTACCGTATCGGTCGTAAGTATCGCCTGCGAAAATGCGTTACCGCCGAGCATGGAGAGCCCCTCCTTAAGAAGAGGCATAGCCTTCTTTATCTTATCTAACGGCAAGGCCTTTCCTATGACGCCGGTCGATGCCACCAGGACCGACCTGTCCGCTATGCCCAGCGCCCCTGCCGCAAGACGCGCCATCGCGCTTGAATCCGCGTCCCCTCTCCTGCCGTTAGCGCAGTTCGCGTTGCCGCTATTGACTACGACGGCCTGATGGTGTCTATTGCCGAGATGCGCCCTGCTCACCTTTATGGGCGATGCGGCGAACCTGTTGGTGGTGAAAGCCGCCCCCGCGGAGGCCGGCACGACGGAATAGATGAGCCCCAGGTCCTTTCTCTTTGACTTCTTTATCCCGCAATATATGCCGCTCGCCAAAAACCCTTTCGGCGTCGTCACCCCGCCTTTCGATATCTCCACCTTAACCTTGTGCGACATTACGCGATCCTTTATATGAGCCCTTCCGTCTCGTCAAGCCCCAGCATTATATTCATGTTCTGTACGGCCTGGCCGGCCGCGCCCTTGGTCAGGTTGTCTATGCAGGACACCGCTATCAACATGCCGGCCGTCGCCTTAAGCCCTATATCGCAATAGTTCGTCGTAACCACATTCCTTATCTGCGGAAGCATTCCTTCGTCGAGAACCCTGACGAAGGGCCTGCCTCTATAAAATTCCTTATAGAGACCCACCGCCTCTTTCGTGGTCAGGCCTTTTTTAAGTTTCATGTATATGGTCGACAATATCCCCCTGTTCATGGGGACAAGATGCGGGGTGAAGACCGTGTCTACCGCCTTTCCGGAGAGATCCGACAAGATCCTGTTTATCTCGGGTTTATGCTGATGCTCGTTAACCTTATATGCCTTAAGGTTCTCATTGACCTCCGGAAAAGAGAGCGCCACATCCGCTTTTCTGCCGGCGCCGGTGACCCCGCTCTTCGAATCCGATATTATGACGTCAAACGCGGCCATGCCTTCTTTTAAGGCCGGCGCTACGGCAAGGATTATACCCGTAGGATAACAGCCGGGATTGGCAATCAGTTTTGCGTCCTTTATCCTGTCCGAGTAGAACTCCGGCAAGCCGTAAACGGCGGCGGCCAGGTTCGCCCTATCTTTGTGCTCGACGCCATACCAGGTCCTGTAGACATCCGGATGCAGCCTGTAATCGGCGCTTAAGTCTATGACCCTTTTCCCTGCCTTTAAAAATTTAGGCGCTATCTCCATAGAGACCCTGTGAGGCAACGCCAGGAATACAAGGTCCGTGAGGGAGGCGGTCCTTTCCGTGTCGGGCTTCTCGCAGACAAGGTCTATCTTGCCCGCCAGGGACGGGAATATCTTCGCTATCGGCTCCTCCTTCTCCACGATAGCCGTCAGAGACGTTAGCTCCACCTTGGAATGGCCCGCCAGTATCCTTACAATCTCCTCGCCGGTGTAACCGGTCGCCCCAACAACTCCAACCTTAATCATCAAAGCCCTCCCATTTTCTTTGCTTCCGTCGGAATACAATGCTATCTTAAAATAAAAAACCCATCCTGTCAATCAAAATATCGTCGGGATTGAGCCAGGATGGGCTCCTTAAAACAGATTTTTTATTGTTATCTTTTAGTGAACTGGAACCTCCTCCTCGCCCTCTTCTTCCCGTACTTCTTGCGCTCTCGCATGCGGGGATCGCGCCTTAAGAAACCCGCTTTCTTCAATACGGGCCTTAAGGCCTCGTCCGATTTGACCAGCGCCCTCGTCAAGCCGTGCCTCATCGCTCCTGCCTGGCCGCTGGGACCGCCGCCCGATATGTTGGCGTATATGTCGATCTTTCCGACGGCCTTTATCATCTCAAGGGGCTGCATGACTATCAGCCTGTGGCTCTCCCGTGGAAAATATTCGTTGAAAGGCCTGTAGTTAACGGTCATCTTGCCGTCTCCGGGCATGATCCTGACGCGCGCTATGGATTCCTTGCGCCTGCCTG
The DNA here is from genome assembly GCA_964590585.1 of uncultured Planctomycetia bacterium. GTDB lineage: Bacteria > Omnitrophota > Gorgyraeia > 2-01-FULL-45-10 > JAHFGN01 > CAZPYQ01. The sequence goes on from CAZPYQ010000006.1 coordinate 21,017, forward strand.
TGGCAAGATAATATGTCTTGGTATCGGGTGACATCTTTATTGCTCCTTCGCCTTCTTGTCGGCCTTCTTATCGATAACGCTTTTTCCTAAACCTATCAGTGTCGGCTTCTGCGCCTCATGCGGGTGTATCTCGCCCGCATAGACCTTTAGTTTCTTCAATAACTTTGCCCCTAACTTATTCTTCGGAAGCATCCCCTTTACGGCATGCCTCAACACTTTCTCAGGCGCCTTTTTCATCATCGTCTCGAGGGTGGTCTGCCTCAAACCTCCGGGGTAAGCCGAATAACTGTTATAGACCTTATCCTTAAGCTTATTTCCCGTAGTCCTTATCCTGCTTGAGTTTATGATTATGACCTCGTCGCCTGTATCCATATGAGGGGAGTATATGACCTTGTCCTTCCCTATCAGGATAGAGGCCACCCTCGTAGCCACCCTTCCCAACACCTGGTCCCTGGCGTCTATGATATACCAATTTTTTTTAATATCTTTAGGCTTTGCTATATATGTATCCATACGTATCTTTTTACTCCATTAAAGAAAAGGAGTTTAAGGATAACATAACGTAAATCTTTTGTCAATCTAAAAAATACTGGCCCTTAACCCCTTTCTCTCTACTTAAGCGCATCAAGGCACCTGGCCACATCCCTTGTCGAGAATAGGAATAACGCCTCCTGGCCGTTTCCGGTAGACCCGTAGCAGTAGTCGAGGTCTATGCCGGCCTGGGCGAGACGTTTGGCCATCTCTTTAGCGGCGCCTACCTTGTTGCTCAAACTTACAGAGACTATCTCTTTCTCCTTTGCTTCGAACTTCTTCGCCTTTAAAGCGCCGATCGCCTTCTGGTTATCCTCGGTCACTATCATAAAATTCGCGTTCGCCCCGTTTCCGTAAGCCGACATGGCCACGATATTGACCCCGCTATCGGCTATGGCGCCCGTGACTTCGGAGAGCATGCCGGTCCTATTGGGCGCGACTACCACGATCTCTTTCACCTTCTTCGCTATCGCCATACGCCACCTCCTTTAGTTAACATGCTTCGTACGTTTATTATAACACCTTATGCTCCAAAAGCCAATCCTCCAGAGCCGGCGCGTCTTTAAACGGCACCGATTCGATACCGTAGCCTTTCGCCGCCTCTATGAGGTCCGCCCTGTCATCTATATAGAGGATGCCGTCGAAACCGACCCCGCTCACCCTGGAGGCGTATTCGTATATCTTCCTGTCGGGCTTCTGGGCGCCCACGAGGTAGGAGAGGACGAGGTGGTCGAATATCCCGATGATGCCGAATTTCGCCCTGATCCATTCGAAATGGAGCTTGTTGACGTTGGACAGAAGGCAAATCCTGTATTTGGCCTTGAGGCGCCGGACAAGTTCGCTGCATCTTTTGTCCTCCCAGAAGATATCGTTCCATATATCCACAAACTCCTCATACGGCAATTTTATCCCGAGAAGCTCGCTTATCTCGACGTGAAATATTTCGGGCGATATCTTGCCCGTTTCGAACCGCCTCGTTATATCCGAATCGAAGAAGGGCTCGAATACCCTGCCCTTATCCACGCCGAACCTCCCGGATATCTTGCCGGCCGCTATATTATGATCGAACCTTATTATGGTATTCCCAAGGTCGAACGCTATGAGTCCGTATTTCAATATCTGACCTCCATTAAACACAGGCCCTTGGCGGGCGCTGTCGGGCCGGCGCGTCTCCTGTCTTTTGAACGCAATATATCGCTTACCCGCTCCGCGGCCATCTTTCCGCGGCCCACCTCTACAAGCGTCCCGATTATACTGCGGACCATGTTATACAGGAAGCCGTCGGCCTCGATCTCTATAATGATAATATCCCCTGCCTTCTTTATGTCGATATGCTTTATCGTCCTTCTCGTATCCCCCTTGCTGGCGCCGGAGGCCTGAAACGCCCTGAAGTCGTGCCTGCCCACGAGATATTCCGCGGCGCGCCGCATCTTCTTCAGGTCCAGGCTGTATGAAACGAGCGACGAATAATGCCTCAAGATAGGGTTCAGGGCCTCATTATTTACAATCGTGTATCTGTAAATCTTCGCCCTTGAATCGTGCTGGGAATCGAATCCTAAAGGGGCCTCCATTACATCAGATATGACTATGTCCCCGGGAAGGGTATTGTTGAGGGCCTTCTTTATTTTATAAGTCTCGAGCGCCGACCGCGTCATGAAGTTGGCGACCTGGCCCAGGGCATGGACGCCGGCGTCTGTCCTGCCCGCTCCTTTCAGGACTATGCGCGCGCCGAATAATCCTTTAAGCGCCTTCTCCGCCTCTCCCTGTACGCTCCTGGCGTTCCTCTGAAACTGCCATCCGGAATACCTCGTCCCGTCGTATTGTATGATGAGTTTAATATTGCGCATTTATATATGGATAATCACTCAATCGCTTGATTGTGCTACTGGAGGAGTTCCGCTATCTGGATTGCGTTCAATGCGGCGCCCTTGCGGATATTGTCGCTCACGACCCACATGGATATTCCGTTGGCTACGGACTCGTCCTGCCTTATCCTGCCGACGAAGGTCTCATCTTTCCCCTCGGCATGTATGGGCATGGGATACGCACCGTCTTCCGGGTCATCCACCACGATGACTCCCGGCGCCCTGGAAAGGGCGGAGCGCGCCTCTTTCGGGGTGACATGCCTCTCGGTCTCTATGTTGACGCTCTCGGAGTGGGCGTAGAAGACCGGCACCCTTATACAGGTGGCGTTTACCCGGATCGCGTCATCGCCCATTATCTTGCGGGTCTCGTTCACCATCTTCATCTCTTCCCTGGTATAGGCGTTCTCCAGAAAGACGTCTATCTGCGGTATGAGGTTGAAGGCGATCTGGTGCGGGAATTCGACCGGAGAGAACTTCTTATTCGACAAAAATGCCTTTGCCTGAACCTGAAGTTCATTTACCTTCTTTTGTCCCGCGCCGGAGACCGACTGGAAAGTGGTCACCACTATCCTCTTTATCCTGGATAACTTATATACCGGCCATAGCGCGACGACCATCTGTATGGTGGAGCAGTTGGGGTTCGCTATTATACCCTTATGTTCTTTTATCCTTTGCGGGTTCACCTCAGGGACGACGAGCGGTACCTTATTATCCATCCTGAACGCGCTCGAATTGTCAATGCATACGGCCCCGGCCTTGACGGCGCTTGGCAAAAATTCAAGACTCCTCGAAGCGCCCGCAGAGGCCAATACGAGGTCTATCCCCTTGAACGAATCGTGGGTCAGGACCTCGACAGGATGAAGGGCTCCCCTAAACTTGAGCTTTTTACCCCGGGACCTATCTGAGGCGAGAAGCCGTATCTTTTTTACGGGGAACTTCCTCTCCTCGAGTATCTTTAAAAAACAGTTCCCGACCGCCCCTGTCGCTCCCATAACCGCCACGTTATATTTCTTCATGAAAAAATCATCCTATTTGTTCAAATCCTAAATTCGAAATCCAAAATCCTAAACAAATCCTAAATCTAAAACTCAAAACTTCGTGTTTTTAACATTTGAATTTTGTATTTTGAGTTTGTTTAGAATTTAGAGTTTAGGATTTAGGGTTTTATTAG
>CAZPYQ010000007.1:0-23819 GCA_964590585.1 uncultured Planctomycetia bacterium
TACTTTGAACATATTAAACATGAACCTGTACGCCTTATTCGACATCCTGACGACCCTGTAGTGTTGATAGAGGTTGTTTGTGAGAAAATCCCTCATGGGACGCCTCTTTTCTTCCATCTCTGGCGAGAACCTGACTATCCTCTCCGGTATCTCCAGGGCATCATCCGCCCTCTTTATCCTGAAACGCTTTATATTCCGTTCGGTCTGCGCGATCACGTTTGTCACCTGGGCGTTTATCAGCGCCCTGATCGTCTGGAATTTTCGTATCTCGTCTTTTATGGAGGGGCATTCCTTCTTCACTTTCGCCGCCGTCTCCCTCCAGATAGGGACGTTTTTGAGCGCGGAGTCTTTTATCAGCCCGCTCGTTATGCCGTCATCCAGGTCGTGGTTATCGTAGGCGATCTCGTCCGCTATGTCGACAACCTGTATCTCCAGAAGCGGCGCCTTTGTCGATTCGAAAGGCAACGCGGGTCTCGGATAATCAAAAGGCGTGGAATGTTTTATTATCCCCTCACGCACTTCATGCGTCAGGTTCAATCCCGGGAAATCCGGATACCTCTTCTCAAGATAATCCACGACGCGCAGGCCCTGCGTATTATGGTCAAAACCTCCGTAATCCTTCATTATCTCCCGCAGGGCGTCCTCTCCGGAATGGCCGAACGGCGTATGGCCCAGGTCATGGGCCAAGGACAGCGCCTCAACGAGGTCCTCGTTTAACCTTAACGACCTCGCGATGGACCTCGCTATCTGCGTGACTTCAAGGGTATGTGTAAGGCGCGTCCTGTAATAATCCCCTTCATAATTGACGAAGACCTGCGTCTTGTACTCGAGGCGCCTGAAGGCCGTGGAATATATTATCCTGTCCCTGTCGCGCTGATAACAGGACCTGTACTCGTGCTCTTCTTCGCGGTGGACCCTGCCTCTGGTGTTTTTGGACTTCTTCGCGTAAGGCGCCAAAAGCTCTTCGATCCTTTCTATGTCCCGCCGCTTCAGCATATCTCTTCATGCCTTTCCGGTCAATAACCTGTATAAGCTCTCCAGGGAGTGCGATACCACTTTGGAGCCGGCCGTAACCGGCATAAAATTTGTATCGCCCGTCCACCTTGGAACTATGTGCATATGCGCGTGGGCGTCGTAACCCGCGCCCGCTATCTTGCCGATATTCATCCCCACGTTGTATCCGTGGGGCTTAAGCTTGACGTCAAGGGCCCTTTTGGTCTCGATGAGAATCTCCATCATCTCAAAAAGCTCTTTGGCCGAAAGTCCGGCTATGTCGCCCACATGACGGTATGGCGCAATCATGACGTGTCCGTTATTATAAGGGTACTTATTGAGCATCGAGAAGGAGAGCGCGCCTCTTTGTATAATATACCTTTTGGCGTCTCTTGCTCTCGACTTGCCTATGCAAAATATGCATCCCGGCGATTTTTTCATGTCGATATACCGGCTGCGCCAAGGCGCCCATAACCTATCCATCACATTTCGCTTTCCTTTTTCAACCTATTCCTGGCCTCTTCGAAGAACGGCTCCGCGAACCTCGTCGCCCAGGTCCTCTCCTCGAAGCTCCTCTTCGCTATAATGCCGAGGAAGTTCTTGAACTCCTCGGCGTAACTGCCGTAGATATGAAAACTGTCGCTTATATCGACATATCTGCCCACCTCAACGGTCCTATTCAGGCGCTTCGAAACCTCCGCGGCCACAAAACGTTGCAGGTCCGTAAGCGCGTATATGTTCATGAAACTGGCCTTGTACGCGTCCCTCGACCTCCAATGTGTATTCATGTTAAGCGAGTATCTTTCGTCGCGGGCCTGGACCAGTCTAAACCATATGCGCTGAAGGCACGGCGGGTCATCTGTCGCGGGATCGCTGGCGGGATCCCATGTAATGGCCTGCGCCCTTCTCGTATGGGGCGCCTTGGAAAGCTTTTCGATAATATAACCGACCTGATCGACACGCCCCGTTTCGGCGTCATAGTTAAACAACCGCTGGTGATACGTATACGTCCATTTTCCTTCCTTGGGGTTTATCCAGTGATCGTGCACTCCCGAAACGACCTCCTGCCTGTATATCTCGAGGTCCTCCAGGCTCCCCGGAAAGGCCCTATGGATCCGCGGTTCCAGAAACGGCTCGTCTATCACCATGATCATGGTGCAATCCCTTGATGGCGGATCGGCCGGTTTATCGTATTCTGTCTTAATCGATACCCCGCCCTCCCACGCAGCCACGACGGCCTTCTCCCACGCCAGGGGCAGCGTCTTCTCCTCAACCCTTATGACCGGAATCGAACAACTCATAGTTTCACTATCTCGCCCTTTATCCCTTTATCCGTCACGGTCAGGATGCCGTAAGAATTATATGCCGAAAAGACCCTGTCTGTAGGCGACCCTGGGTTGAAAAATAAGATCCCGTCTTCAACGGTATTTACCGGCGTATGAGAATGGCCGAACACTATGGCGTCCACTTTGCCGAATTCGCCGCGCACCGTGTTCATGAGTTCCGCCGGGGCGCCGTATCCGTGGATGAGTCCTATCTTGAACTTACCGACGCTCACAACCTCTTTGGGTTTAAGGATATTCCGCAAGCCGCGAGAGTCCATGTTGCCGAATACGCCTACGGCATTCTTGATAGCCCTGATCTTCTCCAGGACCTCTATTTCCGCATAATCCCCGGCGTGCAGGACGAGATCCGCGCGCCTGATCGCCTTGTACAGCTCTTCAGGAAGGTCGTTTGCTGCCCTGGGTATGTGGGTGTCGGAAATCACTATTATCTTCATGGTCCAAGATTAAACTTTTACCGGCCTTATTTTAAGCCACGAGCCCCATGATCCCGTAAAGCCGGAAGAGCGTATTGACGGTCTCGGGATCCCATATAACGATCTTTAGTTCCTTTGCCAGCAGCCTGGCGTTCTCTTCTATGCCGTTTAATGGTATCAATATCTTCTTGGCGACCGCGTAATCCAGCGATCTTATGTTTCTTATGAACTCGGCTATGCCCGACTCTTCAATGGGAGAAACGCATGTATGGCACACCCAGATCCTGCTCTTGACGGAGGCGGAAATATAAGGCGTCACGTCGTCGAACGTCCTCGCCTCGACCTTCTCGCATTGCGGCAGCATGAACTGTTTGCCATCCATATCTATAAGTTCGTTCGAGAAGAGGTTGAATAATTCCATCACCCTGTCGAAGACGGACCTCGTCGATGCGGAAATGAAATCCGTAACGTAGCTATGGATGTCTTCCTTGTACGACCTGGCTTTGTCCACGATGTAATTCACCAGCATACCCTGCCTCTTCATGTATACGTGAAACAGCCAGAATTCAAGCATCTTATCGGAGACCATGTAGAAGACGCCCATCTTAGAGACGAGGCCAAGGTCCGTCAATTTGGCAATGGCTTTCGAGATGTCTCCATACCCCCTTTTCAGGTCTTTTACTATATCCTTCTTCTTCTTATGGCCGCTTGAGATGGAGCATAATATGGCGAGCGAACTCTCCCGGCACTTGGTCTCCAAGAGCTCCAGGAGAAAGCCGTTCAGGTACTGGCCTATGACGCCGTTTGAGCTATACACCAGGTCCAGGATAGCGTCTTCTACGGATTCCCTGTCGATGGCGGAAAGCGATTTCTCGCGCGCGATATTCCTGGCCGCCAAAGATATGTTTTCGAGATAGAACGGGTTGCCGTCCGTGAAATATGCCAGGAACCTTTTCATCTCGTCGCTTAAGAGAAAAGGCTCGCTTTTTTTATCCAGAAAATCGTAAGTGGTAGCGCTGTCGAACCCCTTGACTTCGACTATCTCAAAATTTCCAAAGAGCAGCGAAAGTTTCTCGTCGAGTATCTTTTTTATGACCGAGCCCCTAGAGCTGGAGATGAGATACATCGTATCCTTCTGTATCATTATCACCTTGCCGAAACTTATAAAGGGATTTTTAAGGCGGAAGTTGGAGATATTGTCAAATTCATCCAATATTACGATGCAGGACTTTGAAGTTTCCGCCTTTACAATAGAGGTGAGCCCCAGAAGGGCCGAATAGGCCTCGTCCGGCCTGCCTGCGCCTATATCATACAGTATTTCCTTTACCGCCCTGACGGTCTTCGGAAAGAGTTTTTCGCTTCTCGAGATAAGTGTGTTTATGTCGCCGCTCGAGGCATCCTCTCTGGTCTTCAGGGAATTATAGAGGAGTGTGGCTATGAATTTTTTGGCAAACGACGGAAAATCTTCTTTCAGGACCTCGACATATATCGGCAGGAACGAATCGTCCAGAGACGTGTATAAAAAATGCTGCAGGAGCGATGATTTACCGGCAAGGCTCGTGCCCGTTATGGCCACGTTCTGCCTGTAACCCTCCTTCATCGCCCTGATACGCTTGTCTAAAAGGTTTAAGGTCTCACGACGACCAAAAAAATTTTTACCTACTACCGGTTCGCTAAGCATATATTAATATAATACGATAATATCACGTATGGCGGATTTCCTCAAGTTAAAATTCTATCCCTCTCCTGGCCCTTGCGCGGGAATCGAAAGGATGCTTCAGTTTTTTGAAATAGGTTACGTAGTCGGCCAGCGATTCGATGGGTCTGGTATCGCCCCTGCCGGTCAATACCAATTCCACGTTTGCCGGCCTGGCCCTGATAAACCTTGCGAGCTCGGGGGCGTCAAGAAAGCCTCCCGCCAGGGCGTTTATGATCTCGTCCAGGATTATGACGTCAAATTTTTTGCTTACCATCTTATCCCTGGCGCCCTTCAGGTCTTTCGATATCGCCTTTTTTAGCCTTGGTATATCCTGCTTTTTAAAAAATATGGGATGGACCTGGCCGCAGCAGATTATCCTGAATCCTTTTATATCGATATCCCGTTCAGAAGATCTCCCGGCGCCGCCTTTAAGGAACTGTATCATGCACACCTTTAAGCCCGCGCCCGCGGCCCTTAAGCCCAGTCCGAGGGCGGCGGACGTCTTTCCTTTGCCGTCGCCTGTATATATATGAACGTAGCCTTTTGTAAGTCTCATTGCCAGAACGCCTTTAATACCTCTATCCCGAAAAGGCATGCGGTCATGACTACAGACGCCGCGATGATGACGCCTGCGAATATCGCCGCAAAGGCATACCTGAATCTTATCTTGAAAAGGGACGCCGCGACGCAACCCGTCCAGGCCCCTGTTACGGGAAGCGGTATGGACACGAATATCATAAGGCCTATCGCCTCATATCTCTGGATCACCTCGCCCCTCTTCCTTGTCCTCTCAAACAACCAGTCGAAAAAATTCCGCCACAATTTAAAACGCCTTAATTTGTTAGACACCGGCTCCAGAAGGAACAATATTGGCGCTATGATAAGAGAATTGCCCGCGACGGACCAAAAAAAGGCGCTCAAAGGGGCCATCTTCATGGCCAGCGCCAGAGGTATAGACCCCCTCACCTCGGCTATGGGCAGCGCCGCTATTATGAGCGTTATAACTTCCCTGGGGCATCCCTTGAGGGCCGCTAATACCGGATCCAACATGGCTAACTATTCCATCCTTCTTTTCCTACGAGAGGCACAAATACGCACCCGCAGATTTCTTCTCTCTGGAGTTCCTGTCCTCTCTTGCTTATAACAGTAAGCGTCTGGCCGTACGCGCCGCCTACGGGGACTACAAGGCGGCCACCGTCCTTCAACTGGCCGGGGAGGCTCCTGGGGACCGCGGGGGCTGCTGCCGTAACTATTATAGCGTCGTACGGGCCGCATTCCTCCCATCCTAATGTGCCGTCACCCGTTTTTATCCTGAAATTCGCGTAACCAAGCCGCTTAAGGAGCTCCTCCGCTTTATATGCCAGCTGTTCCATCCTCTCTACCGAGCAGGCCTCTCTCGCCAATTCCAGGAGTATCGCTAATTGATAACCGCTTCCGGTGCCTATCTCAAGCACCTTATCTGTATTTTTCAGGCGAAGGCATTCTGTCATGAGGGCTGCCATATAGGGCTGCGATATGGTCTGACCCTCGCCTATAGGCAAAGGGTAATCCGCATACGCCGAAGGCCTAAGCTCATCCGCGACAAATTCGTGGCGCGGGACCTTCATGAATGCCTCCAGGACTCTGGCGTCTTTTATGCCGCGTGCCTTAAGCTGGCGTTCCACCATCATGTGTCTGGCACGGTCATAATCCATCTTAACGTTTCCCCGCAAACACAAGTTTCAGCATGAACGCCATGAACCGGATAGTGTCTTTTATGGGCCTTATGCTGGAGGTCTCATCCGAATAGACCGTTTTCACGGGAACAGACTCTATTTTACAGCCGGACCTGGCGGCCTTTATCAAAAGCTCGGATTCGGTTTCGAAATAGGACGCTTCGAGGCAAATATTTTTAAGCGCCTCTTTTTTTATTAGCCTGAAACCGCATTGCGTATCCGGTATACTCTGTCCGGACACGACGGATATTAGGTATGACATGAAATGGTTCACTATTATCCTTAAGAAGGGCATCTTCCTGGTGGCCGACATCCTGTTTCCCACGACTATGCCCGCTCCGGTCTCATCCATCTTTGCGTAAAATCTTCCTATATCATCAATACTGTGCTGGCCATCTCCGTCCATAACCAGCACGCGGTCAAATCCTTCCTTTAAGATCCGTGAAAACCCTTCCCGTAGAGAGACGCCTTTGCCCTTATTGGAGGCGCTGGATATCACGCGCGCCCCTTTCGCTCCGGCTATGGACGCCGTTCCGTCGGAGGAACCGTCATCCACGACATACACGTCCTCCCAGCCTGCCCCCTTAAGCCGCTCCACTATACCGCCTATGGTCTTCGCCTCGTTAAACGATGGTATCAGGACGGCTGTCTTTTCTGCCATTATTCCATACCTCTCTAAACATGAACCACTGCTCAGGGTATCTTCGCACATAATCCTCTATGACCGCCAGATACCTCGAGATAAGTTTTTCGACGCCGTTATCGCGGTTTCCGGCGCAGTAAACGATGGGGTCCTCAAAGACGAGCCTGAAACGGTCGCCTCTCTCCCTCAGCATGAATACGGGTACCAGCGCGGCGCCCGTCTTCAGGCAGAATGCGGCCGGCCCCTTGGGTATCTTAGCGGGACGACCGAAAAAATTCATCACGACACCGTTTTCGGAAAAGTCCCTGTCGCCCAAAAGCGCCAGGATGCCGTTATCCTTAAGTATCGAGAAACATTTTTTAAGGTTAGGGCCTATCGATATCACGTTCAACCCCCCGAAAGAGCGCTGCCGCAGGAAGAAATCATTCACTTCTTGATTAGAATGCGTCAACGCTACGGCATGAAGAGGATAGCCTATGAGCGACGTCACGGCTCCGCCCAGCTCCCAGTTCCCGATATGCGCGGACAAGAGTATAACGCCCTTCCCCGCGGCCCTTCCTTTTTTGAGGTGTTCCTCCCCGTCAACCGTAACGTACTTATCGATAAACGAGCGATCAAGCTTTGAGAACCTGAAGAAGTCGACCAGGTATCTGGCAAAATTATTGAATACCCCATGGGCCAGCGATTCGTATTTCTCCTGCGGAAGGCCGTCGCCAAGTATCACCTTGAGGTTGTTCACGACACTCGTCCTGTCCGCACGGGACAGGCGACAATAAAACGAAGATATGCGGTCTGATATTCGATAGGCTGTGCGCCTGGGAAAACGCAGCGCGAGAAAACTTCCTATCTTGTATAAAATGGGATATATCATCCTGCAAGCCCTGCTATAAGATTCGCCGTATCAAGCGCGCTGTCCGGCCGGGAGCACCTCCTGGCATTCATGCTCATGGAACGCAATTTCGCCTCATTATACATCAATTCCTCCAGGATCAACGCGCAATCCCTTATATTCTCTGCCCTGACCGCCACGTCTTCCCTCAAAAGATACGCTGTGTTCTTGGCCTCCTGGCCGGGCAGCGGGTTCAGTATCACCATGGGCAGCCCTTTCGCGAGGGCCTCCGCCGTGGTTATGCCGCCCGCCTTGGTCACGATGACGGAGGCTACCGTCATGAGTTCGCTTATGTTATCCGTAAAGCCGTACAGGACGATCTTCTTCCTGAACCTTTTTATCCTCCTGTGAAGCCATTTGTACAATCTGCGATTGGTTCCGCAGACCACGATAAGTTGCATGGGCTGGCCCAAGGCGTCCAGGAACAAGACGAGCTCCTTTATCGGCCCCAGACCCTGTGTCCCGCCCATGATAAGCGCTATGGGAACGAGGGGGTCCAGCCCCATAGAGCGCATGGCAGCGTCCCTGTCTACGGGCTCTTTGAATTTCGGGTCCAGGGGGATGCCGAAGGGTTTTATCTTTTCGTCCGCCACGCCGCTTCCCGCGAGCTTCCTGCCCGTCTCTTCCGACGGGACCACGTAATAGTCCACATTATTGTAGACCCAGTACGAATGAGGGGCATAATCCGTCAACACACCTACGAGAGGCAGGTTTATGCCGTAAGTCTTTTTATAGTCCGCGATCATGCCGCACGGAAACGCCTGCGTGCACAGGACGACATCCGGCAGGAAATCGTCCAAAAGCACCTTTAACTTGGGGGAATTAAGGTTATGGATCATCGCGCGCAGCCTTCGCGTCCTCTCCAGGACTTTGGGGTTGTCGTAAAGGTACTCCCATATTTCGGGCTTTCGTTTCAGGACGCTCATGTATGCCTTGTTGATGATCTTCTCCAGTATGGGATTCGTGTAATTAAAAGCGTTTATATTAAGGATCTCCGATGACGGAGAGAGCCTGCGGACAGCCTTCTCTATTGCCAGGCTGGCGCAATGATGCCCGGAATCTTCCGAGATATACATGAGAAGCACCTTCTTAAGATTCATGGTCATTCTAAATATAGTAAATCGCCGCCAATAGCAACCTCATCTCCTTCTTTGACCAGAACTTGCGAGATGCGCCCTGCGGCCGGCGACGGCATGTTGAACGTCGCCTTGTCGGTTACAAACTCTATAAGGCTATCGCCTTCTTTTACCGTGTCGCCGACCTTCGCATATATATATGAGACGGCGGCTTTGGCGACGCCTTCAGCCAATAAAGGCAATACTACTTTTGTCATAGCACCACTCCCATTTTAAAGATGTCAGCCCTAAGTTATAAGCTTTAAGGCTTACGGTTTAAGGCCGCCTCTTTTTTGCGTACTGATACGAACTCCTCACGAACGGGCCGCTCGTTACCGCGGCGAACCCGATCCGGTACGCCTCATCCTCAAAAGAGGCGAATTCTTCCGGCGCGACAAACCTTTCGACGGGGATCTGCGCCCTGGAGGGCCTGAGGTATTGCCCTATCGCCAGGATATCGCATCCAGCGCTCTTAAGGTCCGTCATGCAGTCTATAACCTCGCGCCTCTTCTCGCCGAATCCCAAAATGAGCGCGCTCTTGGTCCTCATGCCAGGCATAAAACCCTTAGCCAGCCTTAAAACCTCAAGCGATCGCCCATAGGAAGCGCCGGGCCTTATCGTGGGATAGAACCGCTTAACGGTCTCGATGTTGTGGCCGAATATATGAGGCGCCGCTTCGGCGACGCGCTTCACGGCTTCGCGGTTATTATCTCCGAAATCCGGGACGAGGACCTCTATCTCTATCGAGCTATCATAAGAACGGATGCGCCCTATAACCTCCGCGAAACTGGCCGAGCCGCCGTCTTTTAAGTCATCGCGCGTAACAGACGTTATGACGACGCGCGGCAGTTTAAGCAGTTTTACCGCCTCGAGTATCCTGTCAAGCTCGCCCGGATCAACGCCTGACGGGTTACCCTTGATACTGGCGCAGAAGGCGCAACTCCTCGTGCATATGTCTCCCAGGATCAGAAACGTGGCAAAACCCCGGGAGTAACATTCGTTAAGATTAGGGCACAGGCTGGTTTCGCAGACGGTTTTTGCCCCTATGCGCCTTAAGATATCCCTTGTCTCATATGCCGCGGCATCCTGGGATACGGCTTTCTTAATCCAGGGCGGGAATGTTCTCATGGTCCGTATCCTGTATGCCCAAATGCTTCTTTAAGGATTTTATTATACTCCTCTTGACTTCATGCATACGCAGTTCCCTGCGCAAAAGATCCTTCATTGAGGTGGCGCTCACATCTTTAAACCCGCACAGGCGTATCATGGAGAAATAGTCGAGTTCCACATTAACGTTCAGGCTCAATCCGTGATATGTTATCCAATCGACCGCCGCTATCCCTATGGACGCTATTTTTTTATGGGGCGAGATCCATACGCCGGTCCTGTTCGGAAGGGTCGTCGCTTTTATATCGAAAACACTTAGACAATCCATTAAGGACGCCTCCAGATTGCGAAGATACAGATGAAGGTCCCTTACCGTGTCTTTCAAATCGACTATGGGGTAGACGACGAGCTGCCCCGGCGCATGCACCGTTATGTCCCCGCCCCTGTCCACATCGAGGACCTTTATTCCGTACTCTCCCAGGATATCTTCCTGGACGAGAAGGTTCGTGTTCTTGCCCTTAAGGCCGCCTCTTCCTATCGTTATCACGGCATTATGCTCGGCGAGTATGAGAGAATCGTCTATCTCCTTAAGCCTCCTCAAGGCGACCATCTCCAACTGCACCCTATACGCCTCTTCGTAATCTATCGTCCCAAGATCCAGTATCATATCTTTTTATTAACCCTGTTAATCCAAACATAAAAAATCAAATATCAAAATGACAGACCAAAATTTAAAAATTTCGGATTTTGATATGTCATTTTGATTTTTGGACTTTGATTTTTTATTTTATACCGTATGTATCGCCCTGCCCATAAATAAATACGCCGCATCTCCGAATATCTCCGACAGCGTCGGATGGCCGTGAACCGCTCGCGCGATATCCTCCACGCCCGCGCCCAGTGAGACGGCGAGGCTCGCTTCTCCTATCAGGTCGCACGCGCCCTCCCCGAATATCTTCACGCCGAGGAGCCTGCCTTCCTTCGTGCCTATTATCTTTATGAAACCCTCGCGCCTCTCCATGATGCTCGCCTTGCTGGACGCGGTATACGGGAACTTAGCCGTCCTGCAATCCGGGAAATCCCTCTTCGCCTCCTCCTCGCTTATTCCGCACGAGGCTATCTCGGGTTCTGTATATACGCAATTCGGGATCGCCGAATAATTTACCCTGCGCCTTTTTCCCGCGATATTATCGCACGCGACTATCCCCTCGTATGAAGCGGCATGGGCCAGCATGGGGCCTCCTGTGCAATCGCCTATGGCATATATGCCCTTGACTTTGGTCTCCATGTAAGGGTCGACCGTGATTCGGCCTCTATCCAACGCGACCCCTGCCTCCTCAAGGCCCAACCCGGAGGTATTGAAACCCCTGCCTACGGCGAGAAGCGCGACTTCTGCCTCTACCCTTGTATTGTCCTGAAAAGTCACGCTTACCGACGAGTCAGTCACGCTGACGCCTTCCGCCTTTTTCCCCGTATGTATCTCTATACCCTTCTTCCTGAATATCGCCTCCAGCTTCCTGGCTATCTCGGCGTCCTCGCCGGGCAATATCCTGTCCATGATTTCTACGATATAGACCCTGGAGCCGGCCGCATTATAAAACTCTGCGAATTCGCATCCTATAACCCCTCCGCCAAAGATAAGCATGCTCTTCGGAATATGCGAAAGCCTAAGCACGTCGTCGCTGGACAGTACCCTGTCTTTGCGGAATTTGACGCTATCGAGCTCCCTGGGCGACGATCCGGTCGCTACTATTATATTCTTCGCCTCTATCTCGCCGCCGCCTGCCGACACCACATTTGCGGACACAAGAACTCCTCGGCCTTTTATCACATCGACCTTATTGGCCTTCAATAGATGCTGTATACCGTTTCGCAAGCGGGCGGTGACCTCGTCCCTTTTGGAGAATAACCTGGCCGGCGAGAAGGCATAATCTTTCACTTCTACGCCGTAGGAGGAGGCCTTCTCGAGCGACGCAAGCAGCTTAGCGCCTTCAAGCATGACCTTGGTGGGTATGCAGCCGCGGTTAAGGCAGGTGCCGCCCAGGAGATCCTGTTCGATGATGCAGACTTTTAGATTGAGGCGTGAGGCGTAGATGGCGCTCACATAGCCGCCCGGCCCTGCGCCTATTATAGCGAGATCGTAACCCTTCATAAGATTTTACGGCAATAGTTTTATCGTTTGTATTATCGCCTCGGCGGATTTCACAAGAAGCGCCTTCTCATCTCTATCGAGCTTTATCTGGCTGATAGATTCGATACCCTTAGCGCCCAATATGACGGGGACACCTATGCATATATCGTTAAGACCGTATTCCCCTTCCATATATACGGACGCGGTAAACGCTTCCCTTGAATCGTTCAAGATGGCTTCGACCATCCTGAACGCGCCGAAACTTGGCGAATAATACGCGCTGCCTGAACCGAGCAGGTTTACTATCCGGGCCCCGCGATCGCGCGTCATCTTTATGAGTTCGCCGATCCTGTCTTTCGAAAGGACCGCCCCGATATTTTTATTACCGACTTTTGTCCGGGATATAACTGGAACCATCGTATCTCCGTGGCTTCCCATCATAACCGTCTTTACGTCTTTCGGGTGGACCGAAAGCGCGTGCGATATCAACGTTATGAACCTGGATTCATCCAGGAGGCCCGCCATTCCCATGACCCTTGCCCGGCCGAAAGAACTCGTCTTGTATGCGAGATAAGTCATAGCGTCAAGCGGATTGGTTACGACTATTATTATGGCCCCCGGCGCGTTTGCCCTGATATTCAGGACGACCTCTTTCACGACTGCGGCGTTTTTCGCTACAAGTTCCTCGCGGCTCATACCGGGCCTTCTGGGAAAACCGGCTGTTATGACCGCGACCTTCGCGCCCTTTACATCCGAATAATCGCCTGTTCCCTTTATGGTATTGGGAACGCGCGACATTCCGGATTCATCCGATATGTCCAGGGCCTTGCCCTGGGCCATCGAGGCGCAGATGTCCAGGAGGACGACATCGGCGAGGCCGTTCTCCCATATCCTCATAGCGAGCGTCGAACCTACATTTCCCGCTCCTACGACAGCGACCTTGTCTTTCATCTTAAGGGCATTCATCGCATCTCTTTTATTACGGCGTCCGCCATCTCTTTGGTGCCGACGGCGCCGGGATCGTTTCTGTCGGGCTTCATGTCATAGGTCACATCAGCGCCTCTTCTTATCACATTAGCCACGGCTCCTTCCAGCTTCCTGGCCGCCTCGGATTCCCCCAAATAATCCAGCATCATTGCGCCTGACAGTATCATGGCTGTGGGATTCACCTTGTTCAACCCCTTATATTTGGGCGCGCTTCCATGCGTCGGCTCGAAAAGGGCGAGCCCGTCTCCTATGTTGGCCCCTGGAGCCACGCCAAGTCCGCCAACCAGTCCTGCGGCAAGGTCTGACAGTATATCTCCGTAGAGGTTAGGCAACACAAGCACGTCGTAATCTTCCGGCTTCTGCACAAGCTGCATACACATATTGTCGACTATCCTGTCCTCGAACGCTACCTCGGGGTATCCTTTCGCGACCGTTCTGGCGGTGGCGAGAAACAGGCCGTCCGTATATTTCATTATATTGGCCTTGTGTACACAGGTCACCTTCCTGCGGGACTTTTTTAACGCATATTCAAAGGCAAATTTTACTATCCTTTTTGTCGCGGATTCGGATATCGGTTTTATGCTTATGGCCGAATCCTTCGCGATCTCCTTCTTGCTTAACTCCTCCAGCATACCGATAACCTTCCTTACATGGTCTGAACCCTTCTCGAACTCTATGCCGGCGTAGAGGTCCTCCGTATTCTCCCTTATTACGACGAGGTCTATATTCTTATATCTCGACCTCACGCCCTCATAGCTCTTGCACGGCCTCAGGCATGCGAAGAGATCGAGCGCTTTTCTTAAGGCGACATTCACGCTCCTGAAGCCGCTTCCCACCGGAGTCGTTATGGGCCCTTTAAGGGCGACCTTGTTCTTCCTTATCGACTCAAGGACGCCTTCCGGAAGGGGTGTCTTGTGTTTCTCCATGACGGAAAGGCCGGCATCTTGTAAATCCCATGAGATATCCACGCCTGTCGCCTCTATGCACCGCTTCGCCGCATCCGTAAGCTCCGGACCTGTGCCGTCTCCGCGTATAAGTGTTACCCTATGCGACTTTTTCAAACGCGAACCCTCCGTGTTTCTTGAAATGCTCCACCACCCCTCCGTCCTCCAGGAATGTCTTCATGATCTTAGGAATGGGTTTTATATCCAGGATAAGTCCGTTACTCTTATCTTTCAGTTTGCTCGCATCCAGATCCACCTCCAGCTCGTCGCCGTCCGCTATATGCTGCGTCTCGCATTCTACGAGCAGGAGCCCTATATTGAAGGCGTTCCTGTAAAATATCCGGGCGAAACTCCTGGCTATGACCGCCTGGATGCCCGCGGCCTTGAGCGCCTGCGGCGCCTGTTCCCTCGAAGAGCCGCAGCCGAAATTCTCTCCCGCGATCAGAAAATCGCCTTTCTTTACCCTCGACGGGAAAGTCGGGTCTATATCCTCGAATATATGTTCCGCCAGTTCCCGCGGGTTCTGAATCTTGAACTTATATCTTCCGGATATGACATAGTCCGTATTTATATTGTCCGTTATCTTTATAAGGCGCCGGGCCAGATTCTTAGGCATATATCATAACCTCTTTATGTGTTCTCTGGGATCGCTTATGCTTCCCGTCAGGGCCGATGCCGCTACGGTGGCGGGACTCGCCAGATATATGAAGGCATTGGGATTGCCCATCCTGCCCTTGAAGTTTCTGTTGGCTGTCGAGAGCGCGACCTCTCCGTCGGCCAGAACGCCGTTATGTGTACCGACGCATGGCCCGCAACCCGGGCCGACTATGACGCACCCGGCCCTGACAAGCGCCTCTATATATCCTTTTTTTATCGCATCAAGGTATATATTCCTTGATGCCGGAGCCACTATGAACTTGACATCCGGGTGAATCGCCCTGCCTTTAAGTATCCTGCAGGCAACCTCCAGATCCTCCAGCCTGCCGTTCGTGCATGTGCCCAAATAGACCTGGTCTATCTTCAGCCCCTCCAGCTCCTCCACAGGAGCCACGTTATCCACCGCATGAGGCCTGGCTACCTGCGGGGAGAGCTTCGAGATGTCGTATTCTTTTATATCGACATACCTGGCGTCGATATCGGGCGACACCGGCCTTGGGACTCTTTTCGGCGCGGCTTTCGCGATCCATTTCAATACCTTTTCGTCCGCCTCCATAAGGCCGCATTTCGCCCCGATTTCAACGGCCATGTTGGATATGGTAAACCGCGCGTCCACGCTTAAATCCGATATGGCCTCGCCCGTGAACTCTACGGACTTATACGTCGCGCCGTTCGCGGTCATGTCCCTGATTATATTAAGGACGATGTCTTTCGAGTAGACGGCCTTGGGCAGTTTCCCCTTAACGACGATCCTGATGGTCTCCGGGACCCTGAACCAGTTCTTGCCGCTCGCCAGCGTTATGGCCAGATCCGTCGATCCCACGCCTGTAGAAAAGACGTTTATCGCGCCATAGGTGCATGTGTGGGAATCCGCCCCCAGCACAAGGTCGCCGCATACGACGTGGCCGCTCTGGGGGATAAGCTGGTGGCATACCCCGCAACCGACATCATACAGCCCGACCCCTGTATCGCGCGCGAAACAGCGCATCTTCCTGTGTATCTCGGAGATCCTCATCTCCGGGCTCGGGGCGCTGTGATCTATCACCATGCAGAATTTAGACTTGTCGAAAACGGCCTTGAGGCCCAATTTCCTGAAACTGTCGATTATTATGGAGCTCGTGCCGTCCTGGCCGAAACAAAAATCGACGTTAGAGAGGGCGATGGCTCCCGCCCTGAGGTCCTTCCCCGCATGATCGCTTAATATCTTTTCAGCTATCGTCTTTCCCATAGCTCATCTTCTCTTCTCTATCCAGGATTTGATGCGGTCTAACCCCTTCTTTATATTATCCCTGCTTGCGGCAAAACTGAACCTGATGAAACTGTCGGCGCCGAAGCCCAGACCCGGCACTACCGCAACTTTTATTTCGTCCAGAAGTTTCGTCGCCAGCTCCATCGAGCCCATCCCGAGAGCCGATATGTCGGCAAATACGTAAAAGGCGCCTTCGGGCTTCACGCAAGACATGCCCCTGATCCCGCCTATCATGTCAACCATATAATCCCGCCTCTCTTCGAACTCATGGCGCATCGCCTCTACGCAGGACTGGTCTGATACGAGCGCCGTGAGCGCGGCCTTCTGGCTTATGGATGCCGGGTTTGATGTGGCATGACTCTGCAGATTAGATATGACGCCCATGATATCGGACGGCCCGCCCGCGTATCCTATCCGCCATCCGGTCATTGAATAGCTTTTCGAAACGCCGTTGACGGTGATGGTCCTTGCGCATATATCCTTACCCAACGAACCTATCGAAACGTGCTTCTTCCCGTCATAAATCAACTTCTCATATATCTCATCGCTTATTATATAGAAATCGCGTTCCACCGCAAGCGAAGCGATTGATTCGAGTTCGGCGGCATCATAAACGCAACCGGTAGGGTTTGATGGACTGTTCAGTATAAACGCCTTCGTCCTTTTAGTTATCTTCGACCTTAAGGAAGGCTCCGATACCTTGAACTTATCCTTAGAAAAGGCCTCAAGATATACCGGCACACCGCCCTGGGCCTTAACCATCTCGGGATAACTTACCCAGTAAGGCGCGGGTATTATAACCTCATCGCCCTCGTTCAACACAGCTTCGAAGATATTATACAGTGAATGCTTGGCGCCGCAGGAGACGACTATCTGGGAAGACTTGTATTCGAGGCCGTTATCAGCCCTGAATTTCCCGGCGATAGCCTCGCGTAGTTCCGGCATGCCGCTCGAAGGGGTATATTTCGTAAACCCCTCCTCTATCGCCTTCAAGGCGGCCTTTTTGATATGGTCGGGCGTATCAAAATCGGGCTCGCCCGCGCCGAAACTCACGACATCCAGGCCCTCTTTGGCCATGCGCCTGGCCTTGGCCGTGATATCCAGGGTGACCGAAGGGCTTATCCTGGTGACATTTTTAGACAGATCCCGCATAACCTAACCGCCCCGTATATGTTATATGCTTCAAGCATAAAATAATATCATAATATAATTAACAATTCAAGCACAAAAACCGCTCAAAAACCCCGCTCTCCCCCGTCGGAACCGCAAGATGCGGGTCTTTAAAAAAATCCCCCTGATTTCACGTCGAAATCAGGGGGGTGATCAATTCCTTATGCGGCTTAAGGATTACTTGTCGCCGCCGCGGCCTCTCTTTCGGAAATAACCCCTTAAGTTGCGCATGAAGCCTTTCCTATCCTCCATCTTCTTGTCCTCTGTCTTCGCCTTCTCCTTGGCCTTTTCCTCCATGAATGTCGGCTTTGACTTAGGTACGCCCCTGGGCTTCGGTTCCTCTTGGAGTTTTTTGGGCGCCTCTTTGACCTCGGCGCCTTTTGCCTCTTCTTTCGGCTTCGCCGCCTTCGCATCGGCAGCCGCCTCTTTCTTGGCAGCCTTCGCCTTTTTCGGCGCCTTCTCTATTATCTTCTTTTCCGTAAGCTCCAGGAGGACCATCTGGGCGCCATCGCCCTTTCGAAAGCCTAAAGGTATTATCCTCGTATAACCGCTCGCCCTGTTCTTGAAAAGCGGCGCCACATCCCTGAAAAGCCTTTCCACGATATCCCTGTTAGTAAGAACGGAAAATGCCCGGCGCCTGGCAGTCAGATCATCCCTCTTCGCGAGCGTAATGAGCCCTTCCGCTACGCGGCGCGCCTCTTTCGCCTTTCGCATGGTCGTCTTTATCCGCTGAAACCTCAAAAGGGCCGTCGCAAGAAGCCTTAAAGTATCCTTCCTGTGGCTTGCGTCCCTTCCCATTGAACCGCGCTTATTCCCGTGTCTCATCTCTACTCTTTACCCTCCTTGGGCTCTGAAGAAAACTTCATGCCAAGCGATAACCCCATGCCCCCGAGTATCTTGTTTATTTCGGCAAGTGATTTCTTGCCGAAGTTTCTGTATTTTAACATGTCCACCTCGGTCCGCTTCACGAGATCGCCTATCGTCTTTATCTTGGCCTCCTTCAGGCAATTCGAGCTTCTGACGGACAATTCCAGTTCTGAAATAGGGACTTTAAGTTTTTCTTTCAAAAGCCTCTCTTCTTCGGTCTCCTTTATCTCCTCCTCTTCTTCCGGAAGTTTTCCGAAGCCGACAAATATATCCAGATGGCGCTGCAGAATGTTAGAGGCGTAAAGAAGGGCCTCTTTCGGTTCTATGGAGCCGTTTGTCCACACCTCTATCATAAGCTTGTCATAATCCGTCATCTGCCCGACCCTTGTGTTTTCAACCAGAAAATCGACCTTTCTGACAGGCGTGAAGATGGAATCTATCGGAATCACGCCTATGGCCTGGCCCTCTTTTTTGTTGCGCTCGGCCGGCACGTAGCCCCTGCCGCGGGCGACTTCCATCTCAACCTCGAACTTCACGTTCTTTGTGAGTGTCGCGATATGAAGGTCGCCGTTTAAGACCTCGACCGTCTCATCCGTTTTTATATCTCCCGCCGTGACCTCGCCTTTCTTTTCCACGCTTATGCGCATGGCCTTGGGCGTCTTGAAATGCGAACGCAATATGAGTTTCTTCAGGTTGAGTATTATCTGCGAGACGTCTTCCACCACACCGCTTATCGTGGAAAATTCGTTATGCACGCCGTGTATCTTTATAGATGTAACGGCCGTCCCTTCTATGGACGATATGAGGACGCGTCTTAAAGAATTGCCTATGGTCGTGCCGTAGCCCCTCTCGAAGGGTTCGGCGATGAACTTTCCGTAGGTCTTCGTATACGAAGCGTCATCGCAGATAACCCTCTTCGGCATTTCAAAATTTCTCATTGCTATGCCCATCAGAAAACCTCCGTATTTTATATAATAAAAGGACTACTTAGAGTACAATTCCACTATCAACTGTTCCTGGATCGGAAAGCCGACGTCTTCTTTTGTCGGAAGCGCGGTTACCTTGCCCTTGAAGTGTTCCCGATCGACCTCAAGCCAGGCGGGTATCGCCCTGTCCTTCATCGATTCGCACGTCTCTTTTAAAGCCTTCATCTTCTTTTCTTTGCCTCTTACCTCTATGGTCTGGCCTACATTTACCAGATAAGAAGGTATATCCACCCTTTTGGAGTTCACGTAGACCGAACCGTGCTGCACGGCCTGCCTGGCCATGTTCCGTGACGTCGCTAAGGCCATCCTGAATATGACATTATCCAGGCGCCTCTCCAAAAGCTGAAGAAGCGTTAGCCCCGTAACGCCCTTGGACCTTTCCGCTATCCAGAAGAAATGATGGAACTGCTCTTCGCGCATCCCGTATATCCTCTTCACCTTTTGTTTTTCCCTAAGCTGAATCCTGTAATTGGATACCTTCTTCCTGAGGCGGCCGTGCTGTCCGGGTGACCCCTGGCGCCTTGTAAAGGTGCACTTTTCGGTCTGACACCTTGCGCCCTTCAAAAATAATTTCATGCCCTCGGCTCTGCATAACCTGCACGATGGGCCGGTATCTCTTCCCATTAGACTCTCCTTCTCTTTTCAGCCCTGCATCCGTTGTGTGGAATGGGCGTAACATCCTTTATCGCCCTTATCGTAAGCCCGGCTGCCTGAAGGGACCTTATGGCTGATTCTCTGCCTGCGCCGGGTCCTTTTACATAAACCTCAATCTCTTTCATGCCCCGCTCTATCGCCTTCTTGGCGGCGTTTTCGGCTGCCATGCCGGCCGCAAAAGACGTTGACTTCTTGGAGCCCTTGAACCCGACGCTCCCTGTGGTAGCCCAGGTCACGGTATTACCGTCTCTATCCGTTATGGTCACTATCGTATTGTTAAACGAAGCCAGTATATGCGCTATGCCGCTTACCGCCGTCCTGGCAGACTTCTTGCCCTTTTTGAATTTCTTGACTTCAGTAGCCACTTTTTATCTTCTCCTTTAGGTCTTCTCGCCGGAAGAAACCTTATTTCTTAGCGCCCGACGCGCCGCCCTCCGGCGCTTTTGCGGCCTTGGCAGCCCTCTGTACTCCAACGGTCTTTCTGGGCCCTTTACGGGTCCTCGCATTCGTCCTTGTCCTCTGCCCCCTCACAGGAAGACCCTTTCTGTGCCGCATGCCCCTGTAGCTTCCGATATCTATGAGCCTCTTTATATTTGCGGCCACCTCGCGCCTTAAGTCACCCTCTACCTTGTATTCTTTCTGTATGATGGTGGTGAGCCTGGCGACATCTTCCTCCGTCAAGTCCTTGGCACGCTTGCTGCCCTGGATATTGGCCGCTTTCACTATCTTCCCGGCGAGAGTTCTTCCTATGCCGTATATATAGGTAAGCGCTATATCCGTCCGTTTCTCTTTTGGAATATCAACACCGACTATCCTTGGCATAACACCTCATCCTTGTCTCTGTTTGTGTTTCTGATTGGAACAGATTATCCTTATTACGCCTTTGCGCCTCACGACCTTGCAGTTCGGGCATATCTTTTTTATGCTGGATCTCACTTTCATGTCATTTATTCCTATGTACTATCCTGCCTCTTGTAAGGTCATACGGAGAGAGCTCTAGCGTCACCGTATCCCCCGGCAGGATCCTTATAAAATTCATCCTCATCTTTCCGGAAACATGCGCCAGTACCTTGTGTCCGTTCTTCAATTCAATCCTGAACATGGCGTTCGGCAGGGTCTCCAGCACCTTGCCGTCTACTACAATGGGTTCTTCTTTCAGGCTCATCTTGTAAGCACCTCTGGATCGTTTTCGGTCACGGCCACCGTATCCTCAAAATGCGCCGAGAGCGAGCGGTCCTTTGTCACAGCCGTCCAGCCGTCCTTCAGGACCTCGACCTGATAACCTCCGGCATTTATCATAGGCTCTATCGCCAGGACCATTCCGGGTTCCAGCCTTACGCCCCGATGCGGCCGGCCGAAATTCGGTATCTCCGGTTCTTCGTGTATCTCGGAACCGATACCGTGTCCAACAAACGCCCTGACCACACTGTAAAGGGCATTTTCGGCGTGTTCCTGAATGCTAAAGGATATATCCGAAAGCCTGTTGCCGGCCCTGGCCATGCTGATGGCCCGTTCCAGGCACCCGAACGTCACCGTGATGAGGCGCTTCGCCTCATCGCTTACCCTGCCAACCATGAATGTCTCTGCCGCGTCCGCGTAATAACCGTCTAAGCCCACGCCGACATCGATGCCGACTATATCCCCTTCTTTCAGGGCCCGCTTAGACGGTATGCCATGAACTACTACCTCGTTTATCGACGCGCATATGGTGGCCGGGAAGTCCCTGTATCCTTTGAATGCCGGAATCGCGCCTTCTGATTTTATTATATCCTCTGCCAGGCTATCCAGCTTCAGCGTCGTGATCCCGGGCCTCACCGCCTCTTTTATGTTTTTAAGAACCATCCTCGTTACCGAGCCCGCCTTCCTGATAGCGGAAATCTCGTCGCGGGACTTCAGGGTTATCATCCAAGACCTTCGTCTTTGAACAACTTTGTAAGTACGCTGAAAAGTTCCTCGACATTAAGGTCGCCCGGCACCTCCCTTAAGGTACCCTTACCCTTGTAGTAATCGATGAGCTCTTTTGTCTGGCGTTCATATACCACTAATCTATTCTTCACCGTCGCTTCATTATCGTCCGGCCGCTGGACCAGGACGCTCTTGCACACATCGCATATGCCGGATACCTTCGGCGGTATGTTTTTTATATGATAATTGGCGCCGCACTGTTTGCAGACCCGTCTGCCGGAAAGCCTGGATACCGCGATCGTCTCGCTTGTCTTGAAATATACCACCAGATCTGTCGAGATGCCCAGCGTTTTTAACGACTTATCCAGTTCCTCGGCCTGAAAACGGGTCCTGGGATAACCGTCCAGTATAAAACCTTTTTCGGCGCCTGGCTTGAGAAGGGCCTCGACGACGATCTGGTTGACTACCTCGTCCGGCACCAACTCACCTTTATCCATATAGCCCTTCGCCTTATTGCCAACGGCGGAGCCTTCCTTCACCGCCACCCTGAGGATGTCCCCGGTAGATATATGCGGTATGGAGTACCTATTCGAAAGAACCTTTGCCTGTGTCCCCTTGCCTGCCCCGGGCGGCCCTAACAGAACAATCCTCAAATGCAAACTCCTTTACGATAAAGTGATTACACAGATTTACAAAATAGATTACACAGATTATTTTTTGCGCCAAATCTGTGCAATCTTTCTTTAATCTGTGTAATCATTTTTACCTTCTCGCCCTTATCTTCCCGCGCTTCATGAACCCCTCGTAGTGCCGCATGAGAAGATGAGACTCTATCTGTTTCATCGTATCGAGCATGACTCCTACGATAATAAGAAGCCCCGTTCCGCCGAAGAAACTTGCTACCAGGTAGGGTATCTTGAGCCAGCCGCTTATGATGCTCGGCAGGACCGCTATTATCGCCAGGAATATCGCGCCCGGAAGCGTTATCCTCGTCATTATAAAGTCCATATACTCGGCGGTCTGCGTGCCGGGCCTGACCCCCGGGACAAAACCGCCGTATTTCTTCATGTTGTCCGCCACGTCGACCGGGTTAAAGGTTATCGCCGTGTAAAAGTAGGAGAAGAATATGATGAGTATGGCGTATAGCGAATTGTAAACCCACTCTCCCCTCGTAAGAGATGTGGCCATATCCTGCAAAAACTTGTTCTGAACCAACCCCGCTATCGTAGCGGGGAAGAGTATGATGCTCTGGGCAAATATGATAGGTATTACGCCGGGCTGATTGACCCTTAACGGGATATACGTGTTCTGGCCGCCGTACACCTTCCTGCCGACCACCCTCTTGGCGTATTGCACCGGTATCTTCCTCTGGCCCTGCGTTATAAATATGACCGCCACCACAACTGCGACGAGCATGAAGACCATGAGTATCAGGGTAAAGAGGTCTATCTGCGCCTTGTCCGGCGCGAAAGGCGAGGCGAGGGAATACACCTGATACAGCGCCGTCGGGACCCTTGATATGATGCCGGCGGTTATTATGAGCGACATCCCGTTGCCTATGCCGTATTCCTGGATCTGCTCGCCAAGCCACATGATGAACGCGGTGCCGCTGGTAAGCGTGATGACCGTAAGTATCCTGAACGACCAGCCAGGATATTGAACGATCTGCAGCCCCTGAAATCGCGCCGGGTTTTCGAGCCACAGGGCGATGAAAAACGATTGTACGGCGGCGAGCGCTATGGTGCCGTACCTGGTATACTGAATGATCTTCTTGTGCCCGGCCTCTCCTTCCTTCGCCAGCTTCTCCAGGGCCGGTATAACGGCCGTCAATAGCTGTATGATGATGGAACTCGATATGTACGGCATTATGCCGAGGGCGAATATGGTAAGGCGCGATATTGCGCCTCCGGAGAACATGTTCATTATGCCGAAGAGGGTACCTCCCTGCGTTCTCGCTATATTCGCGAAGAACTGGGCCAGTTTCAGCCCGTCTACACCCGGCGTCGGAATATAAGTGCCGACCCTGTAAACGGCGATTAGCCCCAGGGTAATTCCTATCTTCTTCCTCAGATCCGGTATCTTTACTATATTTCCAAACGCCTCTAACATAATCTCTCTACTCTCTACTTTCTGCTCTCTGCCTTAGCCCTGACTATCAGCTCCAGTTTCGCGCCCGCAGCCTTAATCTTTTCCGCCGCGCTCTTTGAGCAGGCGCTTGCCTTAACGGTGAGTTCCTTCGTCAGCTTTCCGTCGCCCAGTATCTTTACGGGGCTCTTGGCGCTCGAAATGAGACCCGCCTCCTTGAACTCCTGAGGACCCACCACGGAACCCTTGGTGAATCTGTTAAGG
>CAZPYQ010000008.1:0-23609 GCA_964590585.1 uncultured Planctomycetia bacterium
TATAGCTGTCGGGATAGCGATTGTTTTTTTTGTTTTTTATAACCTAATTCCAAAAGTTATACACAATAGTAGCGCACCCTTAAGGGTGCGCTACTTATGTGGATAACTTTTATCTACTCTGATTTTGGGGTGCGGGTCATGAGGTCATGGACCGCTACTTTAGGGTTCTTATTTTCATAAAGGACCCTGTAAATCTCCTCTATTATGGGCATCTCTACCTTATGCCTTTTTGCCAATTCATAAGCGGACTTTGCCGTTGTAACACCCTCTACTATCATCTCCGTCTCTTTCAATACAGCCCCAAGCCTCTTACCCCTGCCTATCTCTTCTCCGAGCCACCTGTTCCTGGAATATGGGCTTATGCAGGTCGTGGTAAGGTCGCCCAGGCCGCTCAGGCCGTAGAAGGTCTCTACCTTTGCGCCCATGGCGACGCCGAGGCGGGATATTTCCGCCATGCCTCTCGTAAGCAGGGCGGCCTTGGTATTGGTCCCGAAACCGAGCCCGTCGGTTATGCCGGCGGCGATAGCGACGACGTTCTTCAAAGACCCTCCCAACTCAACGCCTATAACGTCGGTATTGGTATATACCCTCAACTTCTCCGCCACGAATATGTCCTGTACGCGCTTCGCTACGGCGAGATCGGTCGATGAAGCGACTATGGTCGTCGGCACGCCGTTAGCCACTTCAAGCGCGATGGTCGGGCCCGACAGGACCGACAATGCCTTCGGTTTCACCGTCTCCCCGATCACCTCCGACATCCTCTTTAAGGAGCCATTCTCTATCCCTTTTGTGACGGAGACGAGGAGGAGGCCCTTCAGGTCATGGACTTTAAGCCGCGTCACGACGCTCCTCATGTGTTGAGACGGGACAGCCAAAACGGCCAGCTGGGCGTTATCGAGGGCCTCGTCGAGCGACGATGTGATAAGGACGCTTTCTGGTATCTTGACGCCTGGAAGGAATTTTATATTTTCTCGGTTCGTCTTTAATATGCTTATATATTCCGCAAATGCGCCCCAGAGGCGCGTCGGAAAGCCCTTTCTGGAAAGGTGTATGGCGAGTGTAGTTCCCCATCCGCCGTCACCGAGTACGGCGATATTAAGATTGCCCATATAAAGATTGGAGTTCGGCCAGGGTGCCGAAGTTTTTAACTTCGAGAGACGAGTCTATTTTTTTCAATAGCCCCTTTAAGACATTTCCGGGGCCTGTCTCGAAGAACGTCTTGACGCCTGCCGCGACGACATTCCTTATCGACTTCTCCCACAACGTCCTTGAATTAACCTGTTTTATAAGGTTCTCCTTTATCCTGGCGGGGTCTGTCTGTATCAGAGCATCTACGTTGCTTATAAACGATATATTTGGCGAGGCGAACTGGACCTTATTGATGTAATCCTTCAATTTGTCGCTCGCCTGTGTCATGAGGGATGAATGGAAAGGGCCGCTTACATCCAGCATGACGACGCGCTTCGCGCCCTTCTCCTTCGCGAGGCTGGCGAAGAGGTCTATGTTATTCGCCTTTCCTGATATGACTATCTGGCCGGGGCAATTGAGATTTGCTATCTCGCAGCCGAACCCTTTAGAGAGCCCCTCCACCTGGGCGAGTTCCATGCCTATTATACACGCCATCTTGCCCGGGTTCTTTCGCGAGGCCTCTTCCATGTACTCGGCGCGTTTTTTGACGAGGACGAGGCCGTCCTCATAACTCATGACGCCGGCGGCGACAAGCGCCGTATATTCTCCCAGGCTCAGGCCCAGGCTGAACCTGGGGACGACCTCTTCGGTGGCCGGCGGCCGCGCTTCCAGTACGCGCAGAGCGGCTATGGACGCGACAAATATCGCCGGCTGGCAATTGACCGTCTTCGAGAGCTCATCCTGCGGCCCCTCAAAACACAGTTTGCCAAGGTCGAACTTCAGTATCTGGTTGGCCTTATCGAAGACCTCGCGCGCCTTTGGAAAATTCTCGTAAAGATCCTTCCCCATACCGACATACTGCGCGCCCTGTCCCGGGAATATATACGCTATCTCTACCACTCTATTACCATCGCTCCCCACGTTAAGCCCCCGCCAAAGGCATCCAGGAGGATCCTGTTACCTTTCTTTATCCTGCCCTCTTTGACGGCCTCGGCAAGCGCGACAGCGCTCGAGGCGGCCGACATGTTTCCGTATTTATCTATATTAAGGTATATCTTATCCGCGCTTAATCCCATGCGCTTGGCTACAGCCATAAGTATCCTTATATTCGCTTGATGCGGTATGACCAGGTCTATGTCGTCCCCTTTGAGATTGAGCGGCCGGGTCGCTTCCAGGGCGGCGTCCGCCATTATCTTTACGGCATGCTTAAAAAGCTCTGTACCGTTCATCTTTATCGTATGCAGCTTATCTTCTACGGTTTTCCTGCTGGCAGGCATCCTGGATCCTCCGGCAGGCAGGTTCAAAAGGGGACCTTTTGAACCGTCCGCACCGAGGTAGACCGAGAGTATCCCGCCCTCTTTCACGGGCCCCAGTATCGCCGCGCCTGCGCCGTCTCCGAAGAGGACGCATGTCGTCCTGTCGGACCAATCGGTGATGCTTGAGAGCTTCTCGGCCCCTACTACCAGCGCGTGTTTGTATATGCCGGATTTTATAAACTGGTTGGCTATCGCTATACCGTATATGAAACCCGAACAGGCGACGCTTATATCGAATGCCGGGATATTCCTGGCACCCAGTTTATGCTGGACCAGGCAGGCAGTTGCCGGAAAGAACATGTCCGGCGTTATGGTCGCCACTATGATGAGGTCCAGGTCCTCGGGTTTAAGTTTCGCGCTATCAAGCGCCCTTTTCGCGGCCTCGAGGGCCATGTCGCTCGTCGCCTCATCGGGCCTCGCTATGCGGCGCTGGCGTATACCCGTCCTTGTCACTATCCACTCGTCGGTCGTATCGACCATCTTCTCAAGGTCCTTATTCATCAAGACCTTCTCGGGCAGATATGACCCCAATCCGATTATCCCGACTTTCTTCTCTTCGCACATATAATCTTAAACCCTCTCTTTTTAAACAGTACGCGGCGCACCACACCGAACGCCGTACGCTTTAATACGACTCCAATTTCTCTACTATGTGCTTATTGACCTCCTTGGAGACAAATTCGGTGGCCACCCTTAACGCGTTCTTTATCGCCTTGGGCGTGGATGAACCGTGGCAGATGATGCACCTGCCGTCTACGCCCAGAAGCGGCGCGCCTCCATACTCGGTATAATCCATCTTCTTCCTTAATTCGTTGATCGCGCCGGAGGCGAGCACCGCCCCGACCTTCGCTATTATGTCGCTCTTTATCTCGCGCTTCAAGAGCTCTACTATCGTATAGACTACGCTCTCCGATACTTTAAGGATAACGTTACCGACGAAACCGTCGCATATCACTATATCGGCCTTGCCCGCGTAGAGGTCCCTGCCTTCTATGTTACCGATAAAATTAAGGCTGGATTCGGAGAGAAGCGTATGGGCCTCTTTCAGGAATTCCGTCCCTTTCGACTCCTCTTCGCCTACATTGAGAAGGGCCACCGACGGATTCTCTTTTTCAAGGATATACCTGCAATAGGCATCGGCCATTACCCCATACTGCATCATATGCAGAGGTTTCGGGTCTATATTGGAGCCGACGTCTATTATGACCGATACCCCTGTAAGGCTCGGCATGGGTATGGCTATGCCCGGCCTTTCTATGCCCGGCAATAACCTGAGGCTCAAGGTAGCGGCGCAGACTACGGCGCCTGTGTTCCCCGCGCTTAAAAAGGCGTCGCCCTGCTTGGCCTTTAACATCTCCAGGCCGACCACGATGGAGGAGTCTCTCTTGCGCCTCACAGAGAGGGCCGCGGGGTCGTGCATCTCTATGACCTGAGTGGTGTGTTTTATAGAGATCTTATTGACGGGGTATTCATGCTTTTTGAGCGCTTTCTCTATGAGTGGCTTGTCCCCTACCAGCACCACTTCGCAGCCTAACTCTTGGACGGCCTGAATCGAGCCTTCAACTTCGACCTCAGGCGCGTTGTCAGTCCCCATCGCATCGACTATAATCTTCATGCTCGTGCACCTCGCTTGCAAGCTAAAGGTTATAAGCTGTGAGTATTCGGCGTAAAGCTTGCGTCCTATTTTTTCTCTTTTATTTCTTTTTCTTTAACGATTACAACGGGTTTGCCCTTGTAATATCCGCAATGCGGGCATACCCTGTGCGGCAATACGGGTTTTTTACACTGAGCGCATATTGAGAAGACCGGGATATCCATCTTTGAATTGGCGCTCCGCCTCTTATCGCGCCTTGCCTTGGAATGTTTGCGTTTAGGTAATGGCATCTTTTCTCCTTTTTATTATCTCGTACGTGTCCTTCGCGATGAGGAGCTCCTCGTTCGTCGGCACGACCATGAATCTCACGGCCTTTCCCACAACGGGCCTCATCTCCTTCTCTATCCTTTTAATAAGCCAGGGATTATTCTCGCCTATTCCGGCCGTGAATACTACGGCGTCGAGAGCGCCCATCGCCGCATAGTAGGCCCCTATATATTTCTTTATCCTGTAGACGAATACCTCTATGGCGAGCCTCGCCCTTTCGTGCCCCTTACGCGCCCTCGCCTTAAGATCGCGCATGTCATTGGATGCGCCGGATATGCCCAAAAGGCCGCTTTTTTTGTTCAAAAGGTCGCACATATCGTTCGATGACAATCTTTTCTTCTCCATTATATATAAAGCGGCCGCGGTGTCGAGGTCTCCCGAACGCGTCCCCATGAGGAGCCCCTCTAGCGGTGTAAAACCCATCGTAGTATCTACCGACTCACCCTTGCACACAGCCGTCATGCTGCATCCGTTACCGAGATGGCACGTTATGAGCCTTAAGGTTTTTAACGGCCTGCCCAGGGCCTTCGCCGCTTCGAGCGCGACATATCTGTGGCTCGTTCCGTGAAAACCGTAGCGCCTGACAGCGTACGTTTTATAAAATTCGTACGGAAGGCCGTACAGGAACGCTCTAGGCGGCATAGTCTGATGAAAAGATGTGTCAAAGACCGCGACCTGGGGCGTACCTGCGAGTAGGCGTCCGCACGCCTTTATGCCCGCCAAAGACGGCGGATTATGCAAAGGCGCCAATTCGACATATTTCCGCAAGGAACGTATCACGGCCTTCGTTATAAGACAGGAGGTCTTGAACTCTTCCTGGCCATGGACGACCCTGTGGCCGATGGCGATTATCTCTCTTGCTTCTTTAATAACGCCGTGCCTTCTGTCTTCAAGCGCCCCGACTATTCTTTCTATCGCCACGTAATGGTTCGGGCACCTGAATTTCCTGGCGCCGCTCTTTTTGCCATTATGCTCATAACTTAAGATACTTTCTCCGCCCGAGCCTATCCTCTCGACTATGCCTTTTGCTATGAGCCTATGCTTCCTTATGTTGAAAAGCTGGTACTTGACCGAAGAACTGCCGCAATTTATGACAAGGATAAGCATTATCCTAATCCGCCCTTAAGGAAGTTATCGCGGCGGCATCCGCTATGTCGCTCGCATCGCAACCGCGGGAGAGGTCGCTAGCCGGCTTCGTCATGCCCATAAGTAGCGGCCCGACAGCCCTGGCCTTGGCGAGTCGCTGGACGATCTTGTATGATATGTTTCCGGAATCGAGGCTCGGAAATATGAGGACATTTGCCCTGCCGGCTACCTGGCTGTCCGAACATTTTATCTTAGCCACTTCCGGGACTATGGCGCTATCCACCTGGAATTCGCCGTCGATCATGATATTAGGGGCCTTCTCCCTTGCCTTCCTGACCGCCTCGACCACCTTATCTACCAGCTTCCCCTTGGCGCTCCCCTTGCTGGAATAACTCAAAAACGCTACCCTCGGCGCTTCGCCGACAAGTTTCTCGAACAATTTCGCCGCCGCTACTGCGACGCCTGAAAGCTGATTTGAGCTCGGGTCCGGGTTAACCCCGCAGTCCGCAAAAACGAAGATGCCGTTTGAGCCGTATTCGCAATCCGGGACGACCATGAGGAAGGCGCCCGATACCGTGCCTATCGACCTGTCGAGCTCCAGGCAATATATGGAGGTCCTGACTACATCCGGAGTCGTATGGTCAGCGCCTGCTACGAAACCGTCCGCCACGCCCTGTCTCACGAGGAGCGCGCCGAACGTAACATATTCGGTCGTCACTATCCTACGGGCCTCTTCCGGCGTCATCCCTTTGTGCTTGCGAAGCTCATAATACTTATTTATGAATTCTTCTTTTTTTTGATACTTTTCCGGGTCGATAAGTTCCAGGTCATCGAGACGCTTCGACTTCAACTTTTTCCTGACGTCCTCCTTCCCTACCGCCACCACCTTGACTATGCGGTTGTCCAGAAGGCAATCTATCGCCTCGATGGTCCTTGAGTCTTCCGTCTCCGGCAGGACTATCCTGCGGGGCCTCGCCTTCGCCTTCTCTCTTATGGATTCCAATACGTCATTCATCTTGCCTTTCTCAATCTCTTTTTTAATTCCGTCCTCACTTTATTCGGGACGAATACGCCGACATCCGCCCCCAGCGACGCGGCCTCTTTCATCAGTTTTGAAGACACATAAGAATAGGACTCATTAGGCATCATAAATACGGTCTCTATATCGCCCGCCAGTTTCCGGTTGGTGAGCGCCATCTGGAATTCGTACTCGAAATCGGAGAGCATCCTCAAGCCCCTTATCATGACCTTTGACCCTACTTTTCTTACGTAATCTACCACGAGGCCGTTAAAGTCATCTACCGTGACGTTCGGCAGGCCCTTCACGGCATCCTTCACCATATAAATCCTCTCCTTAACGGTGAAGAGAGGCTTCTTGTCGCTATTGTGCGCGACGGCCACTATGACCTTGCCGAATATACGGGCGGCGCGCCTTATCACATCTATGTGGCCATATGTAATCGGGTCGAAGGTCCCTGGGTATACCGCTGTCAATCTCTTAGCCATCTTACTGCACCTTTTTCTTAAAAATAGATATGACGGTATCCCCATATATCCTCTCGTCAATCGCGAGAATACCGCTAATATCCTTTAGGATATCTTTTTTATGATGCTCGACAACGATGCGATGAATAGGCGCTAATATATCATATATTGATATGTTTATCAAGCAATTTTTGGCAATATCCTTATAATATGGAGGGTCCAGGAAGACTATATCAAACTTTTCACCGGTTTCTTCCAGGCTTTTTAACGCCTTTACCGAGTCCCCCCTTATTACCCGCGCGGATTTGCCTTTAATCCCGAGGTTCTCTATATTGCGCCGGATGGTATTGACGCATCTGGGGTTACTGTCAATAAAAACCGCCCTTTTCGCGCCTCTTGACAACGCCTCCAGTCCTGACGCCCCGCTTCCGGCGTATAGGTCTAATACGCTGGATCCCGCCATGGTGGGAGCTAAAATGTTGAAAATCGCCTCTCTTACCCTGTCCTGCGTGGGTCTTATATCGACGCCCCTGGGCATCTCTACCAAACGCGACTTGTATATCCCGCCTATTATCCGCATAAAATAAATGCCTGTCCCAAAAAGTCCAAAAAGTGACTGTCACTATTTAATATTTAATACAGCATATCAACCTTACCCCTGAACCTATGGGCAAGCGCCTCCCGCAGCTTTTGATGGTGTTCCTCGGCAAAGCCGGGGTCACGTGCGACAAGGGCCATCGCCTCTTCTCTGGCAAGATTCATTATGCCGAAATCTTTTACAAGATTACCGAACCTTATTTCAGGCAGGCCGTGCTGTGACGTTCCGAAGAATTCGCCCGGCCCGCGAAGGCTAAGGTCCTCTTCCGCTATCTCGAAACCGTCAACGGTATCCTCTATAACCGCGAGCCGTTTTCTGGCGATATCGCTCTTTGGGTCTGCCAGGAGTATGCAGTAAGATTCGTGTTCTCCCCTGCCGATCCTGCCTCTTAATTGATGGAGCTGCGCCAGTCCGAACCTCTCCGCGTTTTCTATGACCATAATAGACGCGTTTTGGATATCTATCCCGACCTCTATGACCACGGTCGCGACCAATATGTCAAGTTTGCCGCTCTTAAAATCTTTCATCACTTTATCTTTTTCTTTAGCGCTCATCCTGCCGTGTATGAGCCCCACCCTGTTACCCCGGAATACTTCGCGTGATAATTTCTCGTACATCTCTTCGGCGGATTTTGAGGCTACTCTGTCCGAACTTTCGATCAAAGGATAAACTATATACGCCTGGCGGCCCTTGGCGACTTCATCCTTTACAAAATTATAGACCTTTTCCCTCTTCACCTCTTCCACCCAGTATGTCGCTATCGGCTTTCGCCCCTTCGGAAGTTCCCTTATTACGGAAATATCAAGGTCACCATATACGGTAAGGGCCAGCGTCCTGGGTATGGGCGTCGCCGTCATGACGAGTAGATGCGGATCGTGCCCCTTCTGCCTTAAAGAGGCGCGTTGTTCTACCCCGAATTTATGCTGTTCGTCTATGACCGCCAGCCCGAGCTTTTTAAATTCGACGCCCTCCTGTATTACCGCGTGCGTGCCCACGATTACATCAAGGCCGCCTTCTCTTATCTCCGTGAGCACCTTTCCCCTGTCCTCCCTGCTTATGCCCCGCGCCAGGAACGCGACGCTTACCCCGAGCGGCATCAAAAGTTTCGTCAAGACAAGATAATGCTGCCTCGCCAGGACCTCGGTCGGCGCCATGATGACGCCCTGAAGGCCGTTCTGGACTGTCAGGACCAGGGCGTAAGCGGCGACTATCGTCTTACCGCTTCCGACATCTCCTTCAAGCAGTCTCGTCATAGGTTTTGTAGAAGACATGTCGCGCTCTATGTCGCGGATCGCATCCTTCTGGGCCTTGGTAAGCTCAAACGGTATCGTCCGCATAAATGCCTTTGCGAGCTCACCTTCGACCATGTGGATTAACCCCCGTCCCTCTACCTTGAGACCCGCCCTCTTTATCGCCAGGGCCAGCTGCAGGATAAAAAATTCCTCAAAGACTATCCTCTTATACGCCCTGTCCAGGGCGTCGAAATTCGAGGGAAAATGAATATTATTTACCGCAAACCTTATGTCCGCAAGCTTCTGCCTGGCCCTTATATATGTAGGGAGCCTCTCCGGCACATACCGTGCGTATTTTACCAGGGCCATGTTTACGAGGCTGCGCAAATATCTTTGCGTTATCTGGCTTGTCAAATGATATACCGGCACGATGCGGCCTATGTGTATCGAACTTTCCTCCTCCTCCACTATCTCGTATTCAGGATGGTTTATCTGGAGGCGGTCATACAACTCGGCCTTTCCGTAAAGTATCACCTCCTGGCCGGGTTTGAAGAATTTGCTTAGGAACGGCTGGTTGAACCATACCGCGTTTATGAAACCCGTCTTATCGCCTATAACTATCTCAAATACCGCCATCCCGCGTTTTGTCGAGCGAGTCCGCATGGTTATTACATTGCCCCTTATCGTCTGGCGCTCGCCTGGCTTCACTTCTTTTATCGGAGAGAACGTTGACCTATCCTCATACCTTGAGGGCAGGTAATAGAGCATATCGCGGACGGTGGATATGCCAAGGCGGGAGAGGTATTCACACTTCTTGGGTCCTACGCCCTTGAAGTATCTTACAGGCGTCTCAAGTGAGTCAGTTTTCGCTTGCATATTCTTTAGTTAGATGCTAATATATGCGGACTACAAATTAAGGAGCTTCCAATGTCCAGAGTATGCGAAATATGCGGTAAAGGCCCTGTCGCCGGACGTACGATAGTCAGGCGCGGCCTCGCCAAGAAGAAGGGCGGCGTCGGCATGAAGATAACCGGCATATCGCCCAGAAGGTTCATCCCAAACCTCAAGACGGTCCGTGCTGTCATAAACGGGACCCCTTCTCGGATCAAGGTCTGCATAAAGTGCCTCAAGGCCGGCAAGGTAACCAAGGCCGTTTAAATTCTAACACATCCGCGCACACAGTATCAAACAAAAACCATAAAAAAGGCAGGGCGGTTTTTAACCCGCCCTGCCGGCTCGTCGGAGAGGAAACTGCGGTAACCTCTCTTTTCGAGCGATCCTTTACGCGGCCCGGGCCAGAGACCTCATCCTCTCATACATCTCTTTAAGTTCGTTCAATCTGAACTTGCCGCAGGCCGGTATCGTAAACCTTATGGCCGTATCTATGGCCCATGGTATATCTTCGCCTGTCAACGCCAATAAATCGGCTATCTCCACATCAAGGCCCAGCAGTTTATATAGTTCCCTCAACCGGCCGCAATAGGCGCCCTTGGCATCGGCGCCCTGGCTTAACAGTATGGTCTGGGTTATGGCTATGTCCAGTATGCCGCTCCAGAGGACAAAGTCGGCTCCGTTAGAATCTAATTCCATGGCCTTCTCCATGGCAACGACCCTCGTCTCTTTGTAATCCGCCCCCAGGCGGCCGATATCCGTAATCAGATAAGACCTCTTATGATCCCCGCGCGCGCTCGTCATCTCAAGGCCGTACTTCTTTACGACATCGAGTCCGTTATACAATCCGCATATATTATGGTTCGTGACAGTTCCCAGGCTGCTGTCTTCACCTATCCTGACAAACTCGAACCGTATCCTGTTGGGCCCGTATTTCCTGTTCAGATAAAGCTGCCTCCACGCTATCGTCTCCAGCATAGCCTTAAGCGCCTCGCTATTCTCCTCGGATTCTCCGGGTAATGAATCCACGTTTATCGGGATAATCATCGCGTCAACCGCGTGGTCCAACTTCGTCACATCGGTCAAAAGGTTTAATCCCGCATCATGCGCCGCCTCGACAAGCGCGATTCCGCTGGACGAGGAACGGCCGGCGCCCTCGGATTTCGGCTTCGAATTATTGTTTTCCGGAAGCAGCGGAAGCTTCTCGCCAGTAAGCCGCTCATACTCTGAGCGCATCGTGGCGACCGCACTTCTCAGGATGCGGCTAATGTGCATCTGTGAGCACCCGACGATCTCGGCTATAGCCGCCTGCGACATGTCATTCACGAATGTGTGATATACAACCAGCCTGGACCTTTCATCCAGCGCGGAGACCACCTGTTGTATCAGCTCCCGGTCCGCGATGCGGTCATACCACGGTTCGTCCATGCCGTTATCGCCGGACAAGTGGTAAAATGCGTCATCGCCTGTATTCTCAATCATCACATCGAGAGAAACCGACCTCTGGCTGTGGTAATCGGACTCGATCCTCTCTATCTCCTCCGGCGGCATGCCAAGGCGCCTGGAGAGTTCTTCCGTTGTAGGCATAACGCCAGAGGCCTTAAACATCTCCTCGCGCGCGTTTGTAATATTCACCATATCCGCAAGGGCCTTCCGCCTTGCCTTCTTCACATCCCTTATATAATGTTTTATATAAAATTTAATCTTCATGCACGCATATGTCGAAAATTTATAGCCCATTGACGGATCGAATTGTTTTACCGCCTCGATCAGCCCCATAGCGGCCGGGTTGACGAGTTCTTCCTGGTCCATGCCTTCTTCTTCTATAAACTCGCGCATCCTCCCAAGCATATGAGATATGAGACGTCTATTAGCGTCGACTTTGTCTTCCTCTTCTTTCGTAAGCGGTCTATTATCCTCATCTCTTCCGTATCCGCTGGACGAGGCGCGTGGTTCGGCAGGTTCGAAATTCATGGTATGGCCGTCGACAGGCCTTAGTCTAACGCCGGAATCCTCCTCTGAATGCGAGGCGAGGAAGCCCGCGAGGCCACCTAAGGAAACCTCCGGGTCGATATATATGTATTCGGTGTGGAAAGCGGGCTCCTGGGGGTATTTCACCAGTTCAATAAGTGCCCTTCGCGACGCCTTATCGAGCCTGTCGAGCGTCTTTTTAGTATGCGGCTTTGCGGGGTCGAATTCACAAATCTCGACATGCATGTAATCCGTTATAAGCGTCGAGAAGTCTCTTACGAAGACCAGTTCGCCGCGGAATGAGCCTTTCGAAATATAGTTCTCTTCCCGCAACGCCTTTCTAATGTCGGCGACCGTCCTTATCCCTTTATCGAGCGATAGGGTGATACAATAATTGGAACGTACGAGCCGCTCAAGGGTGCCCCTTTCTTCCTGGGTCAATCGGGCCAATAACCTGGACGAATTCATCCTATAATCCTCGTTAACGCTTATGCCGTCGCCCAATATCCCGCTCGACGACCGCCTTTGTGTTACACGACGGATATTCATGGCCCATCCGTAACCCATAATAAAGGAGTCGGCAAGCCTTCTTGGGTTGTTTGACTTCAAAATGGCGCGTTCCCAAGCCGTTAGTTCAGGCGTCTCGACCCGTGTAATCGCACCTGACTCCACCTTAAGAACCGATTCATCCGGCAGACAAACTCCCCTGTCATACGCAATATCATTTGTTACAAGATAGCTCTCGGGCTTAAGAAATCCGGTAATAGACGGCATGAACTTCCCGTACGACTCCGGCACATTGATGGAGGCGCGCAGATAGAATATATCGGCCCTCCCGCCGCTGGGGTTAAGCGCATCCGCCAATATACCGGCATATTTAGACGGCTCTATAATATCTTTATTTATGACTATTATGGTGCGAGGTTTTTCGTCGTAGCCATGATATCCCCAACAGAACCTTATAATCACCGTACCATTATCTCCGTCTTCTATCTCTATGGTATTCCGTTCCACGCCTATCGCCTTGAGTTCAGCGACAAGTTTATACTCGGCCGCCTCCATCATGTTCCTTTTGCTCGCAATAGCATAACCCAGGTCGAATTTCATGATAAAGTAATCCGATATGTCATTCGCCGCGCCTATGTCATCCCAGTGTTGATCCACTATCGATCTAAAGAAGGCCGCATCCACCGGCGTCCAATCGATATAGACGGCGGCCTGCGCGTCGGTCGAAAGAAGAAGATTTGACATATCGGGTATTCCGCAGCCGTAGATGCCGATCCTCCATTCGTGGCCCGGGTTCACTATGGAGCAGACCGCCATATTGTGCCCCACCAAGAGATGATCTAGAAGGCGGCTCCTGACGGGCCTTAAATCTAATCCTAACTCTTCGGCTATTGCATGTCGTTCATAATAGGCATCTGTGCGCTCTATCTTTCGTATAAGATCCAGGCGGTCTTTCCCGCTCGACGAGGCGCGGCCTGCCGCTCCTCCCGGCCGGCGCATGGAAGCGCGCGACTCTATGCGTCGTATCGATTCTGCGGCCGCGTCCCTCACCTCCTTAATCTCCCCTCCTGTAGGCCCGATCATTCCCATAAAGTCCGCCGTTTGGCGCTGAGGGATATCGGCAACTATGGCCTCCAGGCATTCCAAGGCTTCCGGAAGATCCATATAACCTAATTCCCTGGCGGATTCAGCCCTGACATCTTTTACGCTATCCGAACGCGCCGCCTTAATGAGAAAAGAAGCGCAGGAACGGATATTGGCCTGGTCCGTTTTCTGGCTTAATCGTTCCTTTTCCGCAAGCGTACCAAGCGCCCGGGCGCAGACCAGCCTTATGGCAAAAGTCTGTTCCTTGCCTCTTCCTGCGAGCCGGTTTCCGATTATACCTATTGCCTCTGACCGGCGCGGACCCATTACTGAAATATTACGTATACCTTCGATGGCCATGCGCCTCACGTCCATGAGAGGGCTTTCGGATAAGGCCGCGGCTAAGGTATCAAAAAGAGCCGGATTTAAGCCGTTTCTATTCCTGCGCAGGATATCCAAGGACACCTTTAGCGTCTTGATATCCATGGAACCCCACGATTCAACGAGCGACTTCTCGATAAACCCCGTCACGGCCGCGCCCACACCGGCATCTTTCCAATCCCTGCCGAGAGAAGCCATGCAGTATTGGCACATTATGCCCTTAAAGCCTGTGCCCTTTATCGTTTCAATTAGAACCGTGGCCGCGCCCTCCTTTTCGTCTGGCGCCATCTCAATCGACGCAAGCTTTTTGGCGGCTTTAAGGCGCACATCGCTGTCTGACGCGCGGTCGGCGTTATAGGCCTGTAATAACTTATACATGAAGTAAGGCGCCGTCCCGATAAGGCCGGCAAATCTTAGATATGCGCTGAAGCTGCCCTGAACGGCATAGCCGGGCGCGTAATAAGGCAAAAGAAGTATGATGAAAAATAGCGCCAGAGGGTCTATTAACGCCGCGAAGTATAATGTGCGGCGATCCCTCTTCCAGCGGGAGAGGTCGTCTCCCAGAAGTCCGGGAACTCCGAATTTCAGGTACCTTATCTCTTTATCGACCTCACTCAAAGACTCGGGAGCCTTTTCCACCGTAGGCCGCGGCACGGCTGTATCGCTGGGGAGAGCCCACATCAGTCTGCCGTTTTCGGTATGTGGCGAAAAATCTATGAGTCCATATATGATATTAGCGATCAGGAACACCGCGAATACATCTGATAGGAACGGCACCTCTACCGCCCTGGCGGCTAAGAAGATGGCTACCGTTATCGCGAAACCGACTTGGATGCCGATAAAACCGACGTAGAGGCCCTTGGAACCATATACCTCCTGTTTGCTAAATTCACATCGTACCCCGCCGTCTTTCAGAGAGAAGGCGAGCGTCGCCTTGCATCCGAAGGCGGCGAGCGACACATACCGCGCAAGTTCTCGTATTGGTCTGGCTGTGAGGATAGAGCCGATGAATGTCGCGCTATCGCGCAATAAGCCTCTTTTCGCAAGCTCTCTATTTCCGGTATTTACCGATCCATCTGCTACCGCGGAAACAGTCAAAGGGGTTTCCGCAACCTTATGAATCCTGGCGACGACGGAATCTTCCGGCGCAACTGGCTGAACTTCCAAGTCGCCGTCTTGAACCGCCTCTTCGCATATCGCCCTCACAGCCCTGAACTTGTCATCCATGGCTTCCATTAAGTAGTGAAGGGCCAGCGGCGTTTTATGCCTGGCGAGAGAACGGGCGCACGCGGCTCTCACAGACAGGGATCTGTCGGCATATTTTCCTGATAGCCTCTCGCCCAGCGCGGTTACCGCTTCATCGCTATTTATATTGCCGAGGTACGAGGCGACGAGGGCCCTCAAGGTAAACGCGTTATTGTCGTCCCTGTATAATATCCTGACCAAAGGCCTGATGTCTTCCGCTCCTTTCGGAGCCAGGCGCCGAAGAGCGAGAACCATGATTTTTAACCTCTGAATATCGGCATCCCTGCCGTCGCGTTCTATCGCTGATTGGACGAACCGGATAGCGGCATCGCGCGACGCCGGATACCTCCAGCGCCTGCTTAGAACGCGAAAGGCATACATCCTGACCCTCTCCGTAACGCTATGATCTGAAGCGAACGCTGTCAGAACCTTAAGCAGGAGCGTCTCTTCATCGGCCGATAACTCTTTTATAAAGAGCTCCTTAAGCGCCTTGACACATATCTCTCCATCGGCTATCTTGTCTGTCCCCCATAGGAGAAGCAGTTTTATGGCAAATAAAGCGACAAAATACGCTATGGTCGGTCCCCATGCGTAAAAACCGATCGTCCCGGGAAGAAAATCCTGGCTCCTGAATATCCTGAAACCCAATGTCATCAATATGCCTATCGCGGGCACAATAGATGCCGCGATGAGCGAGACCCTGCGGTTTCGCGCAAAATCCGCCTTCTCCTCATAACTGAACCCGTCCAGGCCCTTTTCGGCCTTTCGAATAAGTTCGTTAAATTCTCTCCCGCTCGACGACGCGCGGCCCGGGGTGCTCAATGCGGCTCCATCGGGCGCAGGGCTCCTCTTATCCAGCACATAAAAATACTGCTGGGACTGCTCCATGGATTCTACCGGTAGCATGGATCTGGTCGGATGGCTCTTTATCTTTAGACCAAACGCTCCGAGATCGGCCGGCATATCTTCCATGCTTAACACCAATACCTGGACAGTGCCCGCCGGATTAAGAAAATCGTCTGCCCCTTCGAGCACGCCTTTAAGCACCGCAAGGTTCGGATCCGACTGCCCCCTGTCCCTGAATGTGCGCCATTCGGGCCCGGCGTTTGGCGGATAGCATATTATGGTGTCAAAATCCCGTTCGTGTACGCTTTCAAACAAATCGCTCTCAACCACACTCACCAGGCCGTCCACTCCGGAGATAACGGCGTTATAAAGCGTATTCGCGACCGCAAGAGGGTTAATGTCTACGGCTGTTACTCTTATCCCCTGTTTGGCCAGTTTTACATCCAATACCCCTGTTCCGCAACCCATGTCGAGGGCCTTCGATACGCCTTCGGTATTCACCGCTTTTATCATTGTCTCTCCGGGCCCCCATACTCCTGGAAACCGCACCATATCCGCAAATATATCAGAATATGCCTTCAATCTTTCGACCTTATCCAGGACGACAAACCTTTCATCGATATCTCCTGGGATATCGCCAAGCGATAGCCATACAAGGCTCTCTCCGTAGACCAGCGCCACGGCTCTTCCGTTCCTGGACAATACCGCGTAATCATCGTTTATCTTTATTTCTCCCGGGTTTTCTATGAAACGAAACTCACGAAACGCGCGTTGATTCCGCAAAACTGAAATACGCTCGTAATCGGGTATAATGAATAGGGCCCTTACGATCTCTAAAGCCCTTTCATCTTCGATTTTGAAATCAGTAAGCGATTCGCCGTAGGGCCCGGCCCTGCCTTTAAGGTCGTCTTCCGCGATGCCCAGGGTATTCAGTATATACATGGCGGGCGAGATGCCGCTCGACGACCGGCGCACATGTATCAGAGCGTCGCCGAGAGGGTTGGATTCTGTCCTGTTCGCGTTTACGGCATAGACCCATCCATCGTCGGGCCCCTGCCCTTTTATCTTCGGCCGCGCCCTCACGGTGATCTTCCAGCCATCTTCCGGAGAGTCCTTCCTCGGCACGACCTTTCCCGTAAAATGCCAATCATGTTTGGCTTTTCCTCCTACGCCGCTAAACCTCATAGGTATGCCGCGCCACCTGCCGTCTATATTGGTCCATATCTGGGTTTCTATGTGTTCTCTAGCGTATGGGCGCCCTCCGCCATCATGATAATCAGACGCCCACTTCTGAGGCATGAATATATTCGCCCCTACAATTACAGGCGTTCCCGGACTTATCTCTCTGGAACTGCCGGAGGCCGG
This sequence comes from uncultured Planctomycetia bacterium, assembly GCA_964590585.1. Taxonomy (GTDB): domain Bacteria; phylum Omnitrophota; class Gorgyraeia; order 2-01-FULL-45-10; family JAHFGN01; genus CAZPYQ01. The sequence goes on from CAZPYQ010000008.1 coordinate 17,056, forward strand.
TTCCATGCCGCCCACCCACGCGACTATGGGGCGCTTGAAATTATACACCGTATATTCGCGCGCGAACCGTTCTAAAAATCCGCTCACTCTGTCATCGGTTAAATCGCACTCCGAAGCGCAACTGGCCATCATGCCGTCCAAAAAGACAATGAGGCTATCGGCGCTTTCTTCTATGCGGTTCAGGTACGCCCTTACCGGATCCTCCCTGCCTCCGCCTTCAGACATGGTTTCGGCCCTACCGGCAAGAAAAGGCGCTAAATCCTCTTCCGCCTTATCTAATATGCGCCTGATATCGCCTGTTATCTCTCTAAGCCGCGACAATACGCCTATCGTAAATTCCGGCGTTATCTCATCCTCGGGTTTATACTGTAAGATGCCTGCTTCCCCGCAAAGTAAATCTGATTTACCCTTAAGCGCGTCCCACAAAGATACATCTTCAAGGCCGCCCTGTTTGAGGTAGCGCATTTCTATGTTCGCGAACCCTCCTATGTTGCTGGCAAGATTTAGGACCATATGTTCCATGTTGTGTACGATCTTTTGCTTAACCGTCAATGTGGAGTAAAACTTCATGAACGATTCGTCCTCTCCGCTTGACGAGTTCCTGCCGGCGATATCTACTGAAAGCGCCTGCGCGGTCTGCCGTATCTTTCCGGAAATTGTTTCCAATATCCTATCTACGCGCCCTTCCTTATCCTCGGCGCTCTCCCCGTCTCTCCGGAACGCCGGTTTAGCGAGTTCGCACAGGAAATCGGCTACGTCGGAACTTTCTATCGAGACAAAGGCGTTTTGATTATACATGTAATCGTAACTTGCGGCCAAAGCCGCGAAACATAGACCTCTGAATCCTGCCGCCTTCCTTAGGTTGCGCGCAAGCTCCTCAATCTTATGGCCCGTTCCAATATGATCGTCTACATAGCACGCCCTGCGTTCTTTCATATGCGCCAGCCGCGTTCCGCTGGCCGTGTTCACGCCCCGCGCTGACTCCATTATCCCGCCTATCTGCGCAAATCTTTTATCTTCGGATAGGCCTGGGATATTTTTATATAGAGAATGATTGTCGAGCGAAGAAAGGACGAAGAGAGGCGGCAATTCAATGTCAGGGTAAAGCCCCTGCCACGCCGCCTCGAGAAGGGTCCGCGATATGCGGGCGCTTTTCCCGGACATGATCAGGGCATCGAACCTTTCCTGTCGTATATGTCCGGCCAGTTTAATCGCCGCATCCGCTATATCGTCCGCCATCTCTTCCGATATGTCCGGCAAAGCCTTTTGTCCGCTTGACGAACGGCGCGAAGAGGCCCGGCTCAAGGCCCCGGGAAGCGGCTTCTCGCCTTTACTTATAATAACGGTGCACTTTCCGCCCATATCTTCCAATGGCGGCTCGGCGGCCATAATCAGCGCGATCGTGGCGTCTAAATACCATCCGGGTATGCCCAGCGATACGAGGTTTCGCCACATATCGGATCTCTTTACATCCTCCATGGCGAAATACGCCCCGTTACCGAACTCGCCAGATAACGCCTGCCTTATCGTCTCGGCAATACCGGTAAGGAGCCAGCCTGTGGCATTCGGACACAGGCGCTGGTTCAGGATCCCGAGCATGTTTCTGGCAAAAAACTTCCGGCCAAGCACCGCCTCCAAGAACTGCCCCTGTTTCATGCATACGAAATCCATGCCTCTACGCCTTGCCAGGGCCTCGAGTAATTTCAAATTAAGCCTGTGATAAAGGGACTGCCCGTAAAAAGACGTGGCGCGGGATCCTTCAAGTATTCCTCTTTCGCTGTAACTCTCCTCATGATAGACATAATCCTTAGGGCCGAGAGATGTGCTTATATCGTTGAAGATAACCACGCCTTCGCCGGCATTATCCAGATACGACAGGTGATCTTCCAATGCCTTCATGGCGTCAAGATTGACCTGAAAACGCAAAACGGGCGCGTCTTCGAACTGGTTTACAAATTCCTTTATCAGATCGGCGTATGGATGGGTCCCGATGTCTACGGGGCGCCATCTCTCCTCAAGTATCACACGGCTCCAAAATTCTCCGTCTAGCGCGCTGAAGTTGCCCCATTCCCTTGCGGTCACCCATTGGGCTATCTCGCCGCCTGTTATAAGCCGCCTGTCGAGGGCTTGGAATTGCCTGGCGAAGGTCCGGGGCCTGACCCATAGTTCGTAGAACATGCCGTTTACATAAAGAAGCTCCTGTGTGGCGAGGGTATCTAAAAGGTAGTTATATTGGAGCCAGGCCGGCGCCTCACATCCTTCCATGCCGGCCATTTTTTTAAGATCATCGCCATGAGGAAGATCCAGGGCGTTGACATTTCCATATTTTAATTTATCCCTGTGCGGCAGGCCTTCGGCATGCCCCCTGGCCTCCTCGAGCACAGAGGGGCTCGCGTCCGTAAAAAGATACCTCGCGTCCCTTCCGTTCAGCGCTTTTAGGAAATTCGCGGCAAAAGTGGGCCTGCCGCCCCCGAGCTCCACGACAAGCGGCGTAGCGAGCGCGTTTCCGGAATATATTTTCAGCAGTTCGGCGCCTGCTGTGGCGAGCCACCTGTCTTCACCGATCGCGGAACGCAGCATGGCCCTGTGCGCCTTCCCGTTGGAGCCGTAGAATATGCCGTTCATCTTCGCGACGAATCCGCCGGAGACTCTATCCTGCAACGGCCGAAAGTCCGGATCAAGAACGAGCACTCTCCCATTACACAATGTGATCTTATATTCCTCCGGAGTCAAATCCGCGCCTTGAGAAAAACCTGCGGAGCGCGAGGGACGCGCGGGGCGTAAGCCCGGAACCAGGTCATAAACGACATAAAGCCCTTTTGCCAGGTCCTCGTCGGGCGTATAATGCGGCTCTTTCGTTTCATGTGTCGTGCCGCTTGATGAGCTACGGGTTGATATATCCTCGTGCGGCGGCGAAGTTATTTCAAACGTCTCGCGGGCCAGGCCGTCTTTTATTAAGCGCCATTTCCTTTGCGTCGCCTTCGCTTTAGCCGGATCGAAATACCTGATTACGCGTGTGCCACCCATGATTATACGCAATTCATCGTTTCCGATTTCGAGCGCGAGCCCTTGGATTTTCTCCCTCTCCTTTAACCACCACTTAAAGAGTTCCGACCGGTACCCCAAGCCATGCTCTTCTATGCTGCGGGATATTATCGCGGCGCCTACTTCGGAGCGTAATCGCGGATTTCGGAGCCCTTCGGGGAGAAGCGTATGAGTATCTCGATTGGGATATGCCCAGGATATGTCGTAACTTATGAAGGAGATTATAAGAATAATAGATATGATTCTACGGATATTATTCCAACAAAAAAGGCCGTGCCTTCCTGACAGTCTTGTCCTGTCCGGAATATTACACGGCCTTTCGAATTGTATTCGTCCGCAGTTTTTCATTTTCCGCAATTTTTAGGTAAACCATATAAGTATACTTAATATTACGATATAGTCAAGGCTATAAAGTTAACTTTTTTATTTTCTAACATTGCATCACGTTATCCACAACAGTAGGTCACCCTTAAGGGTGACCTACTTATCCACAGGGGTAGCCAACGTTTAAACGTCGGCTAGTACGGGATTAACGGATGTCTTTGAGTTCGAGCTGGAGAGAGGTTATGCCTTGCCAGGTGTTCATGGAGGGTATGTAAGCCAGGTCGACCTTGGACCCTTTTTCGGGAAGGTCTATATCCGGCCTGCCGAAGCTGACTGCCTCGCAGGTTATATTATTATCGGTTACGTGCAATTTAAAACCGTTCTTCCCTATCAGGCGCGGTATATCTTTTACGATGACGCCGGATGATGCCAAAACCGGACGCGGATTGGCCGGCCCGAAAGGCGCGAGACTCTCAAGTTCGCCTATCACGTTCTCTTTAAGGCTGTCGAGGGACACATCCATGTCTATATTCAACTTTGGGACCATATCGCCTTCCTTCATGGTTTCGGAGGCGACCTCATTTATCGCGCGTCTAAAGGCCGGTATATTATCCTTTTCTATCGTTATACCGCACGCGCCTTCGTGTCCGCCAAAACCCAGGAGGTGATCCTTACATTTAAGAAGCGCATCAAAGAGATGAAAATCGGCGATGGATCTTCCGGAACCTTTACCGGCCTTCCCCTGAGTGGATATCAGTATGGCGGGCCTGTAATACCTTTCCGCTATGCGCGAGGCGACTATGCCTATGACGCCCGGATGCCATTGGTGGCTCTCCAGGACTATGACCCGGTGTTCTTTAAAATTCACCTCTTTTTCAACTTTTGAGAGCGCCTCGTTCAATATGGCGGCCTCTATGCGCTGGCGGCTCCGGTTCTCGACATTCAGGACTTTTGCCAGGCTTGCCGCCTCGATATCGTCGTCGGTCAGGAGAAGTTTCAATGCGATCTCCGGCGACCCGATCCTCCCCATGGCGTTTATCCTGGGGCCCAATATAAAACCTATATGGCCGCTTGAGATGTCCTTGCCGTTCAGACCCGACGCCTCAATGAGCGCCTTTAGCCCCGCCCTGTGGGTCCGGTTTAAACGCCAGAGCCCGTGCCTGGTCAAGATCCTGTTTTCGTCCTTCTGCGGGACTATATCCGCAACGGTGCCGAGGGCGACGAGATCCAAAAAATCTTCGGCCAAGAGATGCGTCCCTTCCAGAAGAAGGCAGGCGAGTTTGTACGCAACTCCCACGCCGGCCAGGTGTTTGAACGGATAGGGGCAGTCGTCCCTTAAAGGGTTTATTACGCTGTAAGCGTCCGGCAGGCCCTCTTTAGATATCTCATGATGATCCGTTACTATGATGTCTATCCCCAGGCCCTTCGCGTATTCTACCTCCTTGAAAGACGTTATGCCGCAATCGACCGTTATTATAAGAGAAACCCTTCTTTTATGCGCCGAGCGTATGGCGTTCAAGTTAAGGCCGTAACCCTCCTCGATCCTGTTTGGTATGTAATGCTCTGCGTTGCCGCCCAGGCCCCTTAGGGCCGAGTATAAAAGCGTCACGCCGGTAATGCCGTCGACGTCGTAATCGCCGTAGACGAGCATCTTTTCTCCGCCGGAAACGGCGTCCTTTATCCGGCGGACCGCCTTTTCCATGTCCTTTAAGAGGTTCGGGTCGTGGCTTGATGATATGTGGCAGGCCAAAAACGCATTCGCGCTTTCGGTGTCTGACAATCCCCTGTTAAGCAGGATTTGAGCCGTTATCTCCGATATGCCGAGGCTCTTCGAGAGCCGTACGCTCTTGCCTAAATCAGGCTCCCGTATCTTCCAGATTTTTTTCATGTTTCACACATATTCCGTACGGCGTACGGAGTACAGCGTACGGCGTAAAAGTAAACGCAGTACGCCGAACGCGGTACGCAGTACGAATCATCAGTTTATCTCTTCCCAATAACCTTCTTCGTCCACGTTATTATGAGCGGGCTGGATATATAAACTGTCGAATAGACTCCGGATATGAACCCTATGCAGAGACAGAAGGAAAAGTTGTTCAGGACCTCGCCTCCGAACATCAAAAGGGACAGCGTGACAAACATTACCGTAAGCGACGTGAGCATGGTCCTGGAGAACGTCCGGTTGACGCTCAAGTTTATTATATCAACGAACGACCCCTTCTTTACAAGGCGAAGGTTCTCCCTTATCCTGTCACAAATGACGATGGTATCGTTTCTTGAATAAACCGCTATGGTCAGCAGCGCCACGACTACCGTAAGGTCAAATTGCCGCTGCGTTATGGCGAGAGCGCCTATGGCTATCAAGACATCATGCAACAAGGCGATTACGCCCGCCATGGCGTATTTGAGGTTAAACCTGAACATAACGTAAAGAAATATGCCCCCCAGGCCGTAAATGAGCGCCAACGCGGCGTTCTTCTTCAGGTTCCGCCCTACGGCCGGACCCACTGTTTCCACGCGCAGGACCTCGAACTCATTGTCCTTGAAGGCGTTATTGAACTTATCCTTTATCCTGGCGAGTTCCTCTTTTTGCGTCCGTATGATGACCTCTTTGGGGTTGCCGTACTGCTGTATGGAGGCGTTCCCCAGGCCTATATCCTTTAACGCCGCCCTCACCTCATCGGTTTTTACGGCCCGTGCGAACATGAAGTGCTGCATGGTCCCGCCAGAGAAGTCCACGCCGAAATTGTTCTCGCCCCTAATCCCGAATATGACGAGCCCCGATATGATGACGAGCGCGGAGAAGGCATAGCATATCTTCCTCTTTCCTATAAAGTCGATATGGGTCTCGGGAAAGAATTGGCGCATCTTCAGCGTCTCGATATCGAAATTGTCTATTACGACCTCAAAGATTATCCTCCCGATCACCACGGCTGTGAGGAGGTTCGCGAGTAAGCCTATACTGAGTGTAACCGCAAAACCCCTTATCGGGCCCGTCCCAAACTGGAATAAGAGCGCCGCCGCCACGAGGGTGGTCACGTTGGAATCCACTATGGCCGACATCGCCCTGTGGAAACCAGCAGGAAGCGCCGCGCGAAGCGTCTTACCCAGGCGCAGTTCTTCCCTTATCCTCTCGAAGATAAGGATGTTCGCGTCGACGGACATGCCTATGGTAAGGGTTAAAC
>CAZPYQ010000009.1:0-23170 GCA_964590585.1 uncultured Planctomycetia bacterium
GGTTATGGGTTTTAGGGTTGTTAGTTTTATTGTTTTTAGGATTTGGTGTATAATTTTTTGTGGCTTGTGGCTTTGGCTTGCACCGTTTGGGATTTTTATCGGCCAAGTGTCCCTATGCCTAAGATTAAAGCTGTCCCCTATTTAGGGGGTACACGTTTAATCTTGAAAAAAGGGACAGGTTCAATCTTAATTTCTCAAACGGTACAAAGGCTTACTGCGGGAATTTGAAGATTCTGACAACGACTTGTAATACAATATTTGTATAAAATGCCGCCAGTATATCATCTATCATTATCCCCCACGCCCCGGCCAACTTCTCGGCCTTTCTGGCAGGCGGAGGCTTTATAATATCGAATAACCGGAATAATACGAAACCCAGCGCGACAATGATGATATTATACGGCAGAAAAACGAGTGCTATGAGCATGCCGCACGCCTCATCTATGACGATCACTCTCGCGTCTTTGTGCTTATAGATATGCTCCGCCTCCCCGGAAAATATGATGCCCAGGACAAATATAAAAAGAATCGAGAAACCGTACAGGACGGCGCTATCGTTCACAAGGAAGTAGACGACGAGGCCGGCCAGAGAACCGACCGTGCCGGGCATGAGCGGAGAGTGCCCCAGATAGAAGAGGCTTGCTACCATTTTAGTGAGTTTTTGCATTGATATATATCTCCCTATTTTTTATGAGATAAGAAATTCCGCTTATTGCGGTAAGTATAACCGCCACCAGCATCAATACAAAAATTGAATCCTTCATTATAATCTCCGCCCTGGCTCCCCAAAAATCGAATACCTTTGTCCCGAGTTCTTTTAGCACCAAAAAGAGCAGGATGAGGAATATCGCCGCATACTGCGAGACCGTCTTCTTCTTCCCGTCATCGCTCGCCTCGATCACCTTACCTTTATTCAGCGCGAGCACCCTTAAAGACGTTATTATAAATTCCCTCATGACCATTATGACGACCATCCAGGCAGGGATAAGCCTCATCTCTACAAATGCCAGAAAGGCCGCCAGGACGAGGACCTTGTCGGCTATCGGGTCCATGAGTTTGCCGAAATCGGTTATGCTGTTAGTCGTCTTGGCTATGAAGCCGTCGAGCATGTCCGTAAGAGAGGCGGCTACGAACGTCGCCAGGGCGAGCGCCTTGAAAATGACGCCCTTGGAGAATAGGAAGAATAAAAATACAAATGCCAGGATGATGCGGGATATTGTAAGTTTATTGGCCAGGTTCATACTGTTTCGCCCACAAGGTCATACTCCAGAGTATCCATGATCTTGACCTTTCTGATGTCACCTGTCTTTATACCCTTGCCCTTGACGTAGACTATCCCATCGACCTCCGGCGCGTCGGCTTTTGTCCGGCCAAGAAATACGCCGTCACTCTTCACATATTCGTCTATAAGGACGTCCTCCGTCTTGCCCATGAACTTCTTGTTAACCTCTTCCGAGACGTCCCTCTGGACCCTCATCACCTCGTCGAGGCGGGAGGCCTTGGTCTTCTCATCCACCTGTCCTTTAAAATCGTGCGCCGAAGTGCCGGGTTCTCTTGAATATATAAAAGCGCCGAGTCGTTCGAACTTCGTAGCCTTCAAAAATTTTATGAGCTCGGAAAAGTCTTCATCCGTCTCGCCCGGAAAACCGACTATCACGGAGGTCCTTATGGCCAGACCCTTTATCCTCGACCTTAGTTTATCTATCAGGGTCACAATATCGGACTTAGATACCTTGCGGTTCATTCCTTTAAGTATACGATCGCTTATATGCTGGATCGGAAGGTCGAGGTATTTGCAAATCTTCTCTTCTTCGGCCACCGTAGCGATAAGATCGTCGGTATAATGGGCCGGGTGCGTATATAATAGCCGTATCCACCTGACGCCGGTCTTTAAACGCGCTATTTTTCCAAGAAGTTCGTGCAGCCTGGGCTTCTTGTATATGTCGGCGCCGTACATCGTCGTATCCTGGCCGATGATGTCAATCTCTTTTACATTGGTAGCGCCGGCAACGGCCTGTACCTCTTTTACCACCGACTCCATTGTGCGCGATCTCAAGCGCCCCCTTAAACCTGGTATTATGCAGTAACTGCACAGGTTATCGCAGCCTTCCGATATCTTTATGTAGGCGTAGTGCCCGGGAGTGAGGATATATCGCGGGGATTTCTCGTTCGCAAGGTACTTAAGGTCCTTTGAGACCGCCGAACGCCTTTCGTGACTCTTAAGGGCGTCTATCACCTCCGGTATCCTGTTAAAATCGCTCGTCCCGACGAATGCGTCCACCTCTTCAAGTTCGGCTTCGATCTCTTTATGATACCCCTGGGCGAGGCAGCCGGCGACTATGATATACTTTACGGCCCCCTTCTTCTTCAGATCTATAAGCTGCAGTATCGCCTCCACCGATTCCTGCCTTGCGATCTCTATGAAGCCGCATGTGTTTATTATTGCGGCATCGACACCGTCGGCTATATCCTTTATCCTGTGTCCTTTTCTTTTCAAAGAGCCTAATATTATCTCTGAATCCACCAGGTTTCGCGGGCAACCCAGGCTTAAGAGGCCTATCTTCACTTTATTCTGATCCCGTGGCGGGTAATCTCCAGATCCCTTACACCGCTTTTTCTGGCTATGACCAGGGGCTTGCCGTTTAAAAAGATATCCACGGCGCCTAAGTCTCCGATTCTTAAACTTATCTTATCCTGCGCCTTTAATGTTTCGACGGTATCTTTTTTTAAGATACTGTCGAACCGCACTCCGTCGTCTTCCGCGGCGCGCACCAGGACCGCCCGCTTGACTCTTACGGTTACTATTATCGGCTCGCTTTTAGGAATGGAAACAGTCGGCAAGGACGCAGCCTTCTGGACCTTTACATCAGCCTGACTCGCGGTTTTTACCGCCTGTTGCGGTACTTTAGACCGCCTTGCCGGGGACGCATCCTGTTTTAGCCTTACCGAACCATGCTGCGGTTTAAGGAGGGCCATTAAAATAAAAATGACCGCTAAAACCAATACGACGATGAAGGTATATAGATATCTGTTGTGCGGAATTCTAAACGCGGATGATCTTATGGTTGTTAAGGGCCTGGCGCGAGGCTCTTGCAGCGGTTCTTTGGGCGGTTCTTTATGCTCCGAATGGACCGTTAGATACTCTTTAATTATCTCATCGCCATTTAAGCCCAAGAATCCGGAATATTGCTTCAAAAAACCCTTCGCGTAGATGAGGCTCATCATGTTATCTATCCCGCCATCCTCAAGCGCGCAAATTACCTTCGCGTGTATGTGCGTCTTTATATACGCCTGTTCGATGCTTAAGCCCTTCGCCTCACGCGCCTTCTTGAAACGCTCGCCTATCGATTTAAGAACATCTTCCTGTTCCATCTGGTCTCGTTTTGCGTCTCACACCTTGCGTCAAAGCGTTACGCAAAACGCGCAACGCGTGACACATGACGAACATCATTTTGCCTTCTGATACTCCTCGAGGCTCGCGATTAGTATTTCACGCGGTTTCGAACCCTGGTACGGCCCGACGACACCGTCGTCCTCCATCATGTCTATCATGCGCGCCGCCCTGGTATACCCCAGGCCCAGCCGCCTCTGCAGCATGGAGACCGACGCCTGGCGCGTCTCCAGGACCACCTTAACGGCCTCTTCGTACAGTTCATCCTTCTCGAATTTTTTAAACTGCGTCTTCTTCTGGACCGCCAGTATCTCCTCGACGTAATCGGATGGTCTTTGCGCCTTTATGAAAGAGACTATCCTCTCGATCTCCCTGTCCTGTATAAGGCTACCCTGCGCCCTTATGGGCCTGGACGCGCCCGGTTCTATAAACAGCATGTCTCCCCTTCCCAATAATTTATCCGCGCCGTTTATATCCAGGACGGTCCTTGAGTCGACCTTTGAAGCGACCTTGAACGATATCCTCGCCGGGAAGTTCGCCTTTATGACGCCTGTTATGACATCTACGGACGGCCTCTGGGTGGCGAGTATCATGTGTATGCCGACCGCCCTCGACAACTGCGCCAGGCGGGTTATCGTGGATTCTATGTCCTGCTGCGCGACCATCATGAGGTCCGCCAGCTCGTCTATTATGACGACTATATACGGCAGTTTGGCGGTACCGTTTTTGGACGCCTTGTCATTATAGAGGTCTATGTTCCTGACCCCCGTCTTCGCGAAGAGCTCATACCGCGAATCCATCTCGCCGACGACCCACTCGAGCGCGACGGATACCTTTTTCGCCTCGGTCACAACGGGACACAAGAGGTGCGGCAGTTCGTTAAAGACCGCGAGCTCCACCCTCTTCGGGTCTATCATTATGAACCTTATCTCCTCCGGCGTGAAGCTGTACAAAAGGCTCGTTATGATGCTGTTCACGCATATCGTCTTGCCGCTGCCTGTCGCGCCGGCTATCAAAAGATGCGGCATGCCGGCCAGGTCCGCTATCACAGGCGAGCCCGCGATGTCCATCCCTATCGCGAGCTTCAATCTGGACTTAAAGCCCGAATACTCTTTCGAACTTAGTATCTCCTTCAGGTAAACGATGGTGCTCGAGGAATTCGGCACCTCCACGCCTATCGTGCCCTTGCCCGGTATCGGCGCGACTATCCTCACGCTCTGCGCCTTCATTGCCAGCGCTATGTTGTCGTTTAAAGAAGTTATCCTGTGAATCTTGACGCCCGCCTCCGGCTGAAGTTCATACCGCGTTATCACCGGCCCCTGATTGCAGGCCACTACCTTGGCCTCGATATCAAAATCGGCCAGCGTCTCTTCCAGCATCCTGGAGTTCGCTTCGAAGTCCTCTTTTATCTTCCTCTCTTCCGCAGGTGGAGGGGAATCGAGAAGGTCGAGGCCCGGCAGTTTGTACGGCGGCAGTTGCGGCTTCGGAGGCGCGTCCGTGGTCCGTGGTCCGTGATCCGTGGTCCGTAGCTTATCATCGCCCCTGGCTTCTTTTTTCTCCGCGGCGACCTTAACCGGCTCATGCAGTTTCTTCACCGCGAAGTCCTTAGAGTCGAGATCCAGCTTCCTGTCTACAGGATGAACATCCGCCGGCTTCAATGGTTTCTTCTCTGCGGCAGGCCTTATCGCTTTAAATATGGGGCCGGGCGCCTTCGTCTCGGCCACCTTGCCCTTTATCCTGAAAAACATATCCCTGGATGTCTTGTACGATTTAGTAAGAAACGGCAGAAACAGGAATTCCGTAGCCAGAAGTACTGAAAGGAGGAATAGGACCGTTATGACCAGTATCGCCCCGAAGAAACCCAGATACTTCATGAGGATATCGGAGAAGACAAGTCCGACGACACCCCCTAGGCGGAATCTGAATGTCGAGTCGGCGCCTGCGGTGATAGAGAACATGGAACTGGCCGCTATTATCAGGAAGGCCGTGCCGGTTATCTTGAAATAGACCTTCTGGGGTTTTATCCCGTAGAACCTGGCCACCGCCCATGTAAATATGAGAAACGGTATGACATAGGAACTGGCGCCCATTATGAAGAATAGCGCCGCGCCTATATAGGCCCCGAAGATACCCGCAAAATTTCTTAACGGGTAATTGGGCTTTGAAACGAAAAGTTCAAGGTCGTCGAAAGAGAATGTGACCAGGCTTATCAGTATGAGAAGGGAAACGGCCAGAAGGAGTATCGCTACTATCTCGTTCTTCTTGCTTTGTTCCATAAGTTATCCATAATGTAGCCGACGTTTAAACGTCGGCTACTATTAAAATACAAATAGGCCGACGAGGCCCGCGGCAAGACAATATATTGCGAAGAAATAGAGCTCATTATTCCTTATTATTCTAACCAGCAGTTTGAGCGTGATATAACCGACCAAACCCGCGACAAGAGCGCCTATTATGAACATAACCATATCGTGTCCGTGAATCTCCGCCGTGATATGGCGCAATTTGAGGAGAGACGCCCCTGCTATGGCTGGTATCGAAAGAAGGCACGAAAACCCGAATGCGTCCTCTCCCTTCATCCCAAGGATCATACCAGTTGCTATGGTCGCCCCGCTTCTCGATATACCGGGTATTATGGCGACCGCCTGGGCCATGCCTATCAGGATAGAGCCGAGGAGCGTGGGGGACTTTTTGTGGCCCTTCTTCCCGTAATAAAGACGGGCCAGGCTCGCGAGGCCCAACCATGCCGCTGTCACGATCAGCATAGCCGACACCACCTTCGGCATGGCGAAGAGCGACTCAACGGCGTTTCTAACCGCAAGGCCTGTCACGACGATAGGTACCGTGGCTATGATTATGAACCGCAACTTCCTCCCCCGCTCCGTCAGGAGAGTTACTATATCTTGCCAAAAATATATCACAACGGCCATAAGCGTCCCCAGATGAAGGGCCACATCGAATTCCAATTGAGGCTCTGCTATGCCGAACAGTTTGTGAAGCAGCACAAGGTGCCCCGTGCTGGATATGGGAAAAAATTCCGTCAGGCCCTGCACCATAGCCGATATTATGGCCTGTCCTATATTCATCTTCTACCCGTATGCCCGAAACCGCCTCCGGAACGTACGGTCTCGTCCAGTTCATCGCGCATGTCCAATTCGGCCCTTATGACATCTTTTATGACCATCTGCGCTATCCTGTCGCCGCGCCTTATAGTATAGGGGGCCTGTCCAAGGTTTATGACTATCAGGCTCACCAGTCCTCTGTAATCGCTGTCTATCGTGCCGGGAGTATTTACAAGGCTGATGCCGTGTTTAAGGGCCAGGCCGCTGCGCGGACGTATCTCGGCCTCATACCCTTTTGGGATACTCAAATAAATCCCGGTCGACACAAGCTGTATCTGACCGGGCGCAAACACGATCTCGGCAGGGACATCGGCATAAAGGTCCATCCCGCTCGAACCGTCCGTAGCGTAAGATGGGGCCGGCAGGTCCTCGCAGCCCTTCTTAATCTTTATTCCTATCTTTATCCGCCTCAATCTTCTTGGCCTGTTTCATTGAGAGATTGACTCTTCCCCGTTCGTCTATCTCTATCACCTTGACCGTAACCTCGTCGCCTATCTTGACGACGTCCTCGACGTTCTTGACGAACCTGTCGGCAAGTTCCGAAACGTGGATCAGGCCCTCTTTATTGGGAAGGATCTCGCAGAATGCCCCGAAATTCATTATCCTCTTTATCTTACCGTGGTATATCTTCCCGACCTCGGGCATCTCCGTCAGGCCCTTTATGATATCCACCGCCTTTTGAAGCATAGCGGAATCGGTGGAGGCGACCTGGACGCTTCCGTCATCCTCTATATCGATTGTGGCGCCCGTATCCTGTATTATCTTCCTTATAATCTTTCCGCCCGGGCCTATCACGTCCTTTATCTTGTCGGTAGGTATCTTCAGGCTGACTATGCGCGGCGCATACTCCGATATCGCCTCCTTCGGCCTCGATATGACATCCACCATCTTATCCAGTATAGACAGCCTTGCCTTCCTGCTCATCGCAAGCGCCTCCTTGAGGACAGAGCTCGTGACACCTTCTATCTTCAGGTCCATCTGTAGCGCCGTTATCCCGTCCGCTGTGCCGGCGACCTTGAAATCCATGTCGCCGTAATGGTCCTCGACGCCGCCTATATCCGTAAGGATGACGGTGTCTGAACCCTCCTTTACCAACCCCATGGCTATGCCGCTGACGGGTTTGGTTATGGGCACGCCCGCGTCCATTAGCGACAAAGTGCCGGCGCATACCGTGGCCATGCTCGACGAACCGTTAGACTCCAATATATCGGATACCACCCTGACCGTGTATGGAAATTTTTCCTTGCTCGGCATGACCGCCTTGAGCGCCCTCTCCGCGAGCGCGCCGTGGCCTATCTCGCGCCTGCCCGGGCCCCGGACGGGCTTAACCTCGCCGACGCTGAAAGGAGGAAAGTTATAATGCAGCATGAAACTCTTCTGCGTCTCGCCCTCAAGGGCGTCTATCATCTGTTCGTCGGCGCTCGTCCCGAGCGTCGTCACGGAGAGGCTCTGTGTCTGTCCGCGCGTAAAAAGCCCTGAACCGTGCGTCCTGGGAAGGAACCCGACCTCGCAGCTTATGGGCCTAACCTCGTCGAACGCCCTTCCGTCCACCCTCTTTCTCTTATCTATTATGAAGGCCCTCACCTCTTCTTCTACTACTTTTACAAGGGCGGCCTTCACGTCTTTATCCGTATACCCGGACTCTTCCGTCACGAGCTTCTCCACCAATTCCTTGGACAACGCGTCAAAAGCCTCTTCGCGCTGCTCCTTGGTGCCGAGCACGTTTATCTTGGCCAATTTAGGCCTGGCGACATCCTTCACCTTCTTGACCAGTTCGTCGTCCAGTTTTTTAAGCTCCGGCTTCATCCTCGGCCTGCCGCATTCTTTGGCCATCTTCTCCTGCAGCCCTATTATGGGCTGAAGATGCTTCTGGCCGAATTCTATCGCTTCCAATATCACATCTTCGCTAAGTTCCTTCGAACCGGACTCCACCATAAGCACCCCGTCCTTCTTCCCGGCGACTACCAGATCGAGGTCGCTCGTCTCCAATTCTTTGAATGTCGGATTGAGGACAAACTTTCCGTCTATCCTTCCGACCCTTATAGCGCCTATGGGGCCGTTAAAAGGTATGCCGGATATGGTCAAGGCCGTCGATGCGCCTATGAGAGCCAGTATATCGGAGTCGTTCTCGCAGTCGCTGGAGAGCACCATGGCCATTATCTGTATCTCGTTAACAAAACCCTCCGGGAAGAGCGGCCTTATGGGCCTGTCCACCAGGCGGGCCGTCAGTATCTCCTTCTCCGATGGGCGGCCCTCCCTTTTAAAAAATCCGCCGGGGATCTTGCCTGCCGCGTAAGTCTTCTCCTGGTACTCTACCGTTAAAGGGAAAAAACCCAGATCTTCCCTGGGCTCTTTTGAGGCGACTACGGTGGCGAGGACTACCGTCCCTCCCAGCTGTACCGTAACGGCGCCGTCTGCCTGCTTGGCGATCCTGCCGGTTTCTATGATGATATTCTCACGTCCTATATTTACTTCAAATTTGTTCATAAAAATTTCCTTACATTTATATGTTTGAATTATACAATATTATAGCGGGCGGCTATTTTCTGAGGTCGAGTTTTTTTATGATGTCCTGGTAGGCCTTCTCGTCCTTCCGCTTCAGATACTCCAAAAGCTTCCTTCTCGTAGAGACCATCCTGAGCAGGCCCTGCCTTGAGTGGTGGTCCTTCTTATGGTCCTTGAAATGCCCCGAAAGCGTATTTATCCTTTCGGTCAAGAGCGCTATCTGGACGGACGCTGACCCGGTGTCCTTCTCGTGGCCCTTGAAATTCTCGATCAATTCCTTTTTCTTTTCCTTAACTAATGGCAAAAAGATTCACCTCCATTTCGGATGATATTTTACCACAGGGGGAGACAAATGTAAACAATAAAAGATGTTACCGCCTCCACTTACGAGGTGGGGGGGTGGTATTCTATTATCGGGCGAGCAGAAGATCGCAGGACCTTTCACCATCGGAGACGGTCACGCGGTCTTTCTGTATATCGGTCACCGCGAATCTTCCGACGCGCGAACCGACTGCGACAATCTCGTTATTTATTATGGCGCTATAGGCGTTCATCTTGGAAGACCAGCTTATACCCATCAGGTTCAGCCCCTGGGAAAATTCGTCTCCCCTGCCGGTTGTCCCATGCGCCGCAAACGGGTCCCTTCCCCATGTAAGCTCGGAGGAAAAAGACGCCTTCTCAGGCATGGCCCGCGCCGAGGCGCCTTTAGCCATCCGCGCCTTCAGGGAGGCTGCGTCCTTGATAAAAGGGCCCTTCACCCCGGACGCGGGGCCCTTTTTAAACGAACCCGCGACCGCGAGGATAAGTACCATAATCAAAACCGGTATGGCTATAAGCTCTAATTTCTTCTTCTTATCCATACTATCCCCCTTTCCCCTGAGGGGATAAAAGGTAGGTGGTCATGTCGCATGTCATCTTAAGCCCCTCTGAGGATTCGCCGGCATCCCTGGAAAGCTTAAGGTTGTTAACCATCATGGGAGAAGGGAACTCATCCCTAAGGAGGCGCAAAAAAGACCCTATGCCCTTATATGTGCCTGTGGCGGCTATGGCTATCTGCATCTCCATTATATCATATCCCGTTACCGCGACAGGAATACCCTCTATCTGCGAAACTATCTTCTTCCTCTGAGGCTGCATAGATTTTACCTTGACATTGAACCTGCCCGCGAAATTCGGCAGTTCTCTCAAGACCGTCTCTTCCTTAAGGGAAAATTTGGCGTTCACCGCCTTCATCCTGGCCTGCAGCGCGTCCAGGGATTTCGCGATTGCCTCTTCGTTCGTAACGCCGAGCATATTCTTCAGGCGACCTATCTCGGCCTCGTTGAAACTTAACTCTTTTTTAAGGCCTTCGAATCTCTTCTTCTGCGGAATATATATAAATCTTACCAATACAAAGAACGCGAGAATAACTATGCCTATGACTATAAATATCCTCCTCTGTTCTCCTGTCACACTGCGTAATATTTGTGTAATCATTTTTATTTAAGCTGGCAGTTTATGGTAAATGACGATGTCTCGCACCCATCCTTCGGGGCATCTTCCCTTATCGACGAAAGTTGGGCGTCCTTGATAAGGTCCGACCGTTCCAGGCCCTCCATGAAATTGGCCAGTATAGATTCGGCGCCGGCGCTTTTGTCGCGCACAATGCCTGTCATCTCCATTACCCTTGTCCTCTGGTTTATAGACATGCTGCTTAGGACCGCGCTTTTAGGGATGGTATTGGATATAAGTTTCATCATATACTCTATATCGAGATTCGCCTTTTCAGCCGCCTGCAGGAAGCGCCCTTTATCGTCTATCTCTCTAACAAGTGGCCTTACCTGCTCGAGCACCTCTTTATGTATGAGGGCGTTTTTTATCCTGCGTTCGTAATCGTCCACCCTGAATTTAATAATGAGAAACGAAACCGCCAATACGGCGGCGGTTATGACCGATATGAGCCGCAGGGATAGCTTCTGGGCCTCTTCCACTTTCATAAGCCTGTATTCAAAAGGCAGGAGGTTCACCTTTTTGCTTGAATTAAGCGCCGCGCCTACCGCCGGCATTATCGAGGCGGCGTCTTCATCCGAAACGGCCGCGCCTGACGTATCGATGTTATCCGGAACAGCGAGCCTTTTTACAGGGAGTTTAAGCTCTTCCTCAAGATATCGCTCCAGATTCTTTAAGCGCGAGCCGCCTCCTGTAAGATAAACCGTTTCGGGATTTCCGGCTTTCAATTCAGAGACGCAATACTCCATGGAGATTTTTATCTCTTTTGAGAAACGCTCC
Organism: uncultured Planctomycetia bacterium; assembly: GCA_964590585.1. Classification (GTDB taxonomy): domain Bacteria; phylum Omnitrophota; class Gorgyraeia; order 2-01-FULL-45-10; family JAHFGN01; genus CAZPYQ01. The sequence continues at coordinate 11,287 of CAZPYQ010000009.1, forward strand.
AGGGCGCCGCGTATCATCGTCAATATCTGCACCGCGGTCAGCCCGTTCCTGGCCTTTACCGCCTCATAAGGTATGCCAATGTCTCTTTTGACCTCTTCGGCTTCGGCCTTAGAAAACCTCCTCTCTTCGCCGTCAATGAGGAGGGGTCCGCAAAGCGCGGATGTAATATCTCCCGACGAGAGAGGGATGGTCCTCACGAATTGCAGGGACCAGCCCTTATAGAAAGAGATGTCCGTCTTGGAGCCGCCCATATCTATTATCATCGCGACGCGCGAAGGGTCCTCAGGTTCCAGGAGTCTTATTATATTTTCCAGGGCAAAGGGCGAGAGATTGATGGCGGTTACGTTTAAACCCATCTTCTTGAATAACCCCACCTTAATGTCCAGCGGTTCTTTTAGCACCGCAGCGAAGATTATGCCGATCGATTTGGAACCGTCATCCTTCCGGACGGCTTCAGTCTCCTTGAAATCCATAACCGCCTTATCTGAATCAAACGGGAGGTTATCCCTCGTCTTCCATTTAAGCGCATCCTGTATTTCATTAGGCGGCATCTCCGGAAGTTCCATGCGCCTCATGTGGGTGAACTCTCCGGATATATTTAAGTTTATATCCGTCTGCGACACGCCATGCTCCGCCAGCGCCTTCGAGAACGCGGCCGCGATAGCGTCTTCCGTCGCCCCTTCCGTTATATCGATTATAGAATAAAAATCTATTCCAAGCGGTTCCGGCCTTAAAGCGACTATCTTGGCGGAGGATGCGCCGATGTCTATACCCACGATATCTTTTTTGGATTTTGTGAATTTTAAGCCCATATGCGTCTTTAACTTATCAATATTCTTCGTTCCAGACACCCGCTAAAAAATAATTAGAGAATACCCATCCTAACGCCCCCCATACATACATATCGCTTATCGTGGCGCTCGATACGTCCACCATGCCCGGGTCCCCGGGCATCTCACCCTGTTGCGCCACGAAATCCACTCTTACCTGACTGATCCAGTAATGCGCGTTCGGGTTATCCGGGTTTATGGGGTAACTGGCCACGTCTCCCGCGGGCATGCCCGCCTGAATCGCTATCGCCGTGAAATCGGGGTTGTTGCCTATCTTTACGGATATGGTGGCGCTTTGAAAACCTACACCGCCTCCAAGCCCCCAACTTCGATAGTTTATCCCGACCGTATTCGCGAGGTTCGGTTGTTCCAGATACATCTTTATCCACGGCGTTATATCTGGAGGCGGAGTACCTCCCATGAACCCGCCCTGTGACGCCCAATATGTCTCGCTATAGTACCAGTGGAGCCACCACCACGGCGGATAATAGAACGGATAATACGGGTGATCGATCGCAAAATAGGCGTAATACCTCTCCGGATATTTTCCCCAATATGTGGGCGCCTCTGAACTGGCTTCGGCCTTCGAAAAAGCGCTGTCCCAATAGGGGCCTATGTACCAGTTTTCGCTTATGTAAACCTCGTCTGTACACCGAGTCGCCTCGGCGCCGCCCTTCCGGGGGACATAGCCCCTGCTTCTGGTCGTAAAATCGCTTATATAATAACTCGTGTCAAATACGGGCTGCCCTTCCTCATGGGGCGTCCACAGCCAATAGGTGTAAGGCCATCCCTTGACATTTCCCTCGATATCTATATCCACATCTCCGATATTGTCACCGTTTATATTACCACCTGTCACCGCCAAAAACCATTTAATTATAATGTCGGGACTCGCCTCCTCCCAGGGTTTGACCGTCTCCACGTATTTTCCGAACTGGAAGACCGACTCCTGCGCTATGAACCTTCCGCTCTCCGCTGTATAAAACGCCTGAAGCCCCTCCAGAAAACTCGAGGCGCTCGCCGTCTCTACGATGAGAGAGAAGGCGATGACCCCTATGGCCGCTACGAGGATAAGCGACGCGAATATGACCGTTATGAGGGCCGAGCCCCCACTCTTTTGTCTAATCATTCTTCCCATTCTACCACGGAGGCGGATGTATCTCGCCGAATTGTTTGGTCGCCATCCATCTTCTGGGGGCTATGGTCCCGGCGAAGGTCGCGCGATGGCCGCCCCTTTTAAGCGTAATCTGCACCCTTATGAGATCCGGCCCCCAACCTCCGTATGTACTTTGAAAAGTTACGGCTTGACCGCCGCCGTACGGGTCCCCGTAGGTTCCGTAACTTATCCTAAAATCCTCGACGTCCCCGGATACTATCCATTCATATCCAAGAAGGGTATACGTATCGGTTTCCCAGTCATATATACCTTCGGGAAAGGTCTTGATTATCTGCCGCCTGGCCGGATCATAACGAAAATCCACCATATAAGCGGAAGCGAGAAGCCCCTTCTCCCATCCCGAGTCGTACACTCCATAAATATCTTTTAAGAACTGGATATGCTGGTTTTCTCCTATCAGGATACTGCTTCCCCATAAATACGGCCCGATGAAAGGCGGCACCGTTACCTCGCCCGTATAGTCCGGGTTCATCTTTTCCGCCCATTCTTCGGGATCTATCCCGAAATGATAGAAGACATCGAGATGCCTCAATTCGCGCAGGATCATGTCCAGGGCCGCCCTGCCGTCCTGATAAAGCAGCCTTCTTGTAGAGAGGAGCACCCAGGCGTCAGCCGTTGTCTTGACTATAATGAAAAAAACGCCCGCGAGTATCGCCGTTATAAGGATAGTGATGACAAGTTCCACGAGGCTGAAACCGCGTCCGGAACGGCGTGGACGGAATATTCTTATTATAGCCATTGTCCTTTTGCGCTGATTATAAGCGCTATTTTTGACAAAAGTTTTTCATCCTCTAATATGGGCCGCCAGGTACCGGGTTCGTACCGCAACCTCCCCTTATGGACAGAGACAATGACCCTCTTTACCACAAACTCCTCCGGGTCGAAGTCGGGCAGGCTCTTTGTGAACTCCGCCCTGAACCTAAGATTAAGGTCGCCTTTTGTGACAGGCTCTGTGCCAACCTTCACCATATAGACAACGCTTCCCGCCTCTTCGCCGGGAGGCGCCCCGAGATCCTGTGAACGCGGATAATAGGCGTCCGGGTTCCAGACATATTCCGTCTCCGTAGCGGGCTTTCCTTCCTCTATGGCGCCAAAGCCGCCATTGGCGTATTCGAACATCACGAGTTCCATCCTTGACATGGCCATCAGGGACGCCTTGGTGGCGTCCTCAAGGTTCACGGACCCTTCCAGGATAGTGCTTAGCGAGTAAAGAAGGGTGGGCAGGGCTATGCTTGCGAAGACTATGACGATCGCCAGCTCTACGAGTGTAGTGCCCTTTCTTCTATTCATTGGAAACCCCTATTGCGCCCGTTACCGCCTTAACCGTAATCCTGCGCCCCGTCTTCCCGTCCGGGCTTTTCATTATAATATCGAAATCATCATATATGATATTGCCGTCAAGTTTAGGCGAGCCGCCTATATCGAAAGTGAGCTTCCCGTCGGTAAATATCCTGCAGTTATTGATGGGGCCTGTAATGTTCTGGCCGGGGTCCTCCGGATCCGGCAGGTTGATGCTGTAGGCGCCGGAGGCGCCGGTGAAGACGGCGGCATATTCCTTTTGCTCGCTCATCGTGACCTGCCGCATGTACCCTATGTGGACTTTAAGCCTGTCCGCCGCGTTTGAAAGATTCATCTCTTCCAGGGTATATGTAAATTTCGGGATTACGACTACCGCCAGGATGCCTATAATCAATACCACGACAATCAGCTCTATTAACGAAACCCCTGAGAGGTTTTTTTTCATTAAATAAAATATATCATAATAACTTGCAAAAAGCAACGCGCCATACGGCGTAGAGAAGCGCCGCAAGCGATATGGCAAGGCCCAGTTTGAAGAGGAACGGGTCAAATACGAATCTGACGGTATGCGCCCCTGCCTTATCTATATACACCGCCTTCAGCACAAAATCGGCCTTGTATATCTTGGCGGGTCGCCCATCCACATACGCCTTCCAACCCGGATAATACTGGTCGCTGAAAACGAGGAACTTAGGCTTGTCAGTAACGACATCGATCACCGCCTCGTTCGCGGTATACTTCACGAAGTCTACATATTCGGTCTGTGGACTGTGGTCTGTCGACTGTGGTCTGTCGACTAAAACCGGATCCTCTTCCAATATGACCTCTCGCGCCGGTTCAAACTCCTTCGACTTCAACATCTGAAATATATCTTCCTCATCCCTGAGGACGACATATTCCCCTACGAGAAACGCCCTCGGCAGGACATCCTTATTTTCGTACAGATACGCCGCGCCCTTATTGACCAGCCGGTACGAGGGGTCGACGAGTTCGGAGAGCGTCCCTATATATTTTACGTTCAGCATATTGAGAATATTCGTGTCCGACGGACGTCTCGTCGCGTCGACCAGATACCGTGTCTTGCTGTAATCCAGGAGGCGTATGGACTCGTAGCCGCCGGCGTCACAGATACCGTGTTCCATGAGGCGGTTCGTGCAAAGGCGGTCCTTCACCTCCAGCATCGCCTCGCCGTAGGGTTTCTCCCTGTCCAAAAATCCGTTCTCGTGCTCCATCCTTTGGGAGATATAAACCCTGAACGGATTTTTGTCCCTAAGAAGGGCCCTTATATTGGGCGTAACCCTGTGGAATATCTCCGGGCTGACCATCCCCTGCAGCCCTGAAGTGGCGGTAAAGAATTCCACCACCACAAGAGAAAGAAAGGCGCCGTTCAAAATGATCCTGCCGATATTTATCCTGGACCTAAGATAAAAAAGCATGGCGCCCGTTAAGAAGAAGCCCAGGAACCTTGCCATGTTGCCCGTATCCACCCTTATGGCGGTCGTGATGCGCCCGGGCCTGACGCTGCCTAACATATTGTGGATGGCAAGCATGATATTTTCGCGAAATAGGTGAAGGCACAAAAAGAGGACGCTTAGGATTAGAAGGAACGGCAGGAGCCTTTTAAAAAAGGCCTCTATTCGCCCGGACCCATTATCGCCCAAATCACCAAGGTATGCCTCATACCCAAGGCCGGAAAGCATTGCAAGGCAGAAGTTCACCATAAAAAGGCATCTTACCGGATATCGCACCATACCCATGCCCGGCGCCACCTTAGACGCCAGAAGATACAAAGGGGTATTCTTCCCGAATGCCAGAATAAGGAATATCCCGCCCAGCGCGACTAAAAATCCCCTACGCCTATCCCTGTGAAAAAATAACGCCATGGTCACGAGAAGCGGCGTAAATGCGCCGGCGTAGATGTTCGGCGCCCACACCTGCTCCCTTATCACGGCATCCCTGGCCATATCGGTCCCGAAAAAGTAAGGAATTATAAAATTGGCCACATCCCTTATCGGCATGGACCAGATGGTCAGATATTCCGGAGACATATGTCTTCTGTCGGAACGCGATAAAAGCTCCAGAAAAGGAAAGAGTTGGAACGAGACTATAAGTACCGAGAATGCGATAACAGGAAAAAAGGTCTTTATTGAACCCCTCGCGTTTTTAAAGCCCTGCCATATGGTATAGAAAAATAAGGCCCAGCACGTGAAATAGAATATGGACGGCTCCCCGCCCAGAAACATGAGGGCCAACGCGATACTGGAGAAGAAGATATACCTCGCACCGGCGGCGAGGGCCCTTGTATAGAAGAAAAAAACCAGGGGCAGCCAGATCATTGAAGAGAGCGTAGTGGGAAGGCTCATGACCGATATCGTAAAACCTGAAAACATGAAAGTCACTCCCGATATGACGGCGGGAACAGGCTTATAACCCCATTCCCTCGCCAATAAATAGGTGAAGGCCCCTCCCAGGAAGACATGAAAAACGATATAGAGGTTAAACGCCCTGTCAAACGGGAATATGTAATATATTATGCTCAAAGGATACAGGACCACCGATTGCAGAGACGCGAAATGGGGATAGCCTGAAAATATGCAGGGGTTCCATAAGGGCAGGATGCCCGATTTAATGGAGCTTACCGTAAATAACCGTAAGGGATAATAATAACGGGACAGGTCCCTGTATGAAAGGATATAACCTGTCCCGCACTCCCTCCAGAAAAAAAGAAGGGCTATAAGGCCTAAAAAGAATATGGCTAGGGCTTCTCTTCTTTTAATCTTTTTACCAGGCGTTTTCGCCGACATTATTCGTCGCCGCCCAGAATTCTCCCGTCGTCGAGTTGTAAGCCCATCCGTAACCGGCGATAGCCGTGCCTTTTGCGGCCTCTCCTATCGAAACGTTTGTCGAATTATTGTAAGGGTTCGGCGGAAGGCCTTGAGCCATTACCAACTTCGGATCCGCCGTCCACGCGGTAGAACCGTTGTGGGTCGCCGCATAGTTGGCGTAATCTATAGCTATACCCGATCTCACGCCGCCGAGCGCGCCCTTGCACGCCGCCTCCTTGGCCTGGCCGCTTAAGTCCACGAATTTGGGTATGGCCACTGCCGCCAGTATACCCAAGATGACCATGACTATCACCAATTCAACCAGCGTAAAACCGCGCTTCTTCATATCCCGTCTCCTTTCCGATCTTGTTCAATCTCTTAATTGCTTAATAGCTTAATTACCTTAAGTATACCTCTCAGATAATTCATTGTCAAATCAAAATCCATCCTTCGGCAAATTCAGGATTGATGATAAGCGAAGCCGAAGCGTCAATGCCTGAACAGCGTCGCTATGTTCCACATCGGTAAAAAGATGGCGAGCGCCATGATGAGGACCATTATACCGAGAAATAACACGAATACCGGCTCTATGAGGACGGTCAGGTTCTTGATCATATAATCCGCTTCTCTGTCGAAATATTGAGAGACGTTTTCGAGAAGTTCGTCGATCTTGCCCGTCTCCTCGCCTACCGCCACCATCTGTATGACGATAGGGGGAAAGATGCCGGAATACTCCATGGGCCCGGACAGACCCTTGCCGTCCTTGACGCTTGCGGAGATACCCGCCATCGCCTTCGAGATGACGACATTGCCGGACGACCTTGACGCTATGTCCAGGACCTGCAGTATGGGCAGGCCGCTTCTTATCAATATGGCCATGACCCTGGTAAGCCGCGACATGATGAGTTTCGATAAAAGGTCCCCTAATACGGGCATCTTCAGGGTAAACGTATCCCAGACGAGCCTGCCCTTTGATGTGACCATTAACCGCCTGAACCAATATACGGCCCCAGCCGCCAGCGCAACGGCGACATACCAGTACCTTCTTATCGACACACTCAAAAATATGAGTGCCCTCGTAGGGAGCGGCAGGGCGGTCTTGAACTGCGCAAACACGGCAGAAAATTTTGGTATTATGAAAGCGGTGATGATAAAAAATGCGGCTATGATCGCCACGGAGGCTATGAGAGGATATCTGGTCGCGGATTTTATCTTGGCCCGGGTGTCGAGTTCCTTTTCTCCCAGGTCCGCCAGGCGCGCCAGTATCTCCTCGAGTATGCCTCCCGCCTCGCCGGCACGTATCATGTTGACGTAGAGTTCGTCGAAAATCTGAGGGTGCTTCTCCATGGCGGAGGAGAGGCTGGTGCCGGTCTCCACATTCAATGCTATGTCCTTTACTATATCTTTGAACTTCTGGTTCTGCAGCTCTTTCGCTATCGCCTCTAGGCTTATCAGAAGCGGCAGGCCGGCCTTCTGGAGCGTGAAAAGCTGCCTCGTAAACATATTGAGATCCGAGAGCGTGACCCTTCTGGACATGAGGACCATCTTCCCTATCCTGGCACCATGGATCTCTTCTATGGAGATAAGGATATAGCCTATGCCTTCCAGGTTGTGGGCGACCGCAAGGCGGTTCTCGCCGCTTATCATGCCCTGGACCGCCTTGCCGGCCTTGTCCCTTGCCTTATATCTGTAGTTCGGCATATTTTATTCCGGTTTCCGTACTCTGGTTTCTGGTTACAGTCTTCGCTTCTTCTCTTCTTAAGTCTCGCCAGTCACCCGCAAGACTTCTTCTATCGTTGTGATGCCTTTCTTAGCCTTTTCCAGGCCGTCGGCTCTCAATGTCCTGACGCCTTCCTCTGTCGCGAGGGACCTTATCCTATCCGCCTGCGCTCTGGCCACGACGAGTTTTTTTATCTCTTCCGAGAAGGGCATAAATTCGAATATCCCTATCCTCCCCATGTAGCCGCTATTTTTGCAGGCCTTGCAGCCCTTCCCGCGGTAGAATACCGTGTCTTCCTTGATCCCCAGGTCCCTCAAAAGTTCCTTCTGCGGTTTATAGGACTCCTTGCACTCCCTGCATATGACACGCACCAATCTCTGGGACAATACGCCTATGATCGAGCTGGCTATGAGAAAAGGTTCGATGCCCATGTCTATGAGCCTCGCCACAGAACCCGGCGCATCATTGGTATGCAGCGTCGACAGGACAAGATGCCCGGTCAGAGAGGCCTGTATGGCTATCTCGGCCGTCTCTTTATCGCGTATCTCTCCGACCATTATAACGTCGGGATCCTGTCTTAAGATAGCTCTTAACCCCGTCGCGAAAGTAAGGCCCGCCTTGGGGTTGACCTGTGTCTGCCTTATAAGCGGCATCTCGTATTCGACCGGGTCCTCTATGGTTATTATATTCAGTTCCATGGAATTTATGGCGGCGATGGAGGCATAGAGCGTGGTCGTCTTTCCGATGCCCGTAGGGCCCGTAACGAGCATTATCCCGTAGGGGGACTTTATCAACCTGCCGTACTGTTCGCACTCTTTCTCTCTGATGCCAAGGTCATTAAGACTTATCAGATACGTGGACTTATCCAGTATCCTTATGACGATATTCTCTCCGTGTATGGTAGGAAAAGACGAGACCCTCAGGTCCAGCCTCCTGTCCTCCATCTTGAGCTGAACCCTGCCGTCCTGCGGCTTGCGGGTTTCGGATATATCCATCTTGGACATGATCTTGACCCTGGAGGTCACGATACTCTGCAGGTTTTTGGATAGCGTCGACGTCTCTCTTAATGTGCCGTCGACCCTGAACCTTATCCGAAGCTTGTCCTCTTCCGGCTCTATATGGATATCGCTCGCCCGCTCCTTGACGGCCTGGCTTATTATCATGTTGACAAGTTTTACGACCGGCGCCTGGTCCGCCTCTTTTTCCAAAAGCCGCGCGTCAACGCCCTCCGCGGCGGACGGCGCGGGCCTCCCCGGGCTGATGGCGCTTATCACATCCTCTACGGTACCGGTCACGCCGTAGTACTCCTCTATCGCCTTTTTTATCTGATTTTCCGCCGATAATACAGGGTCTATCGAGCCGACCCTGCTCTTCAGGCGTAATTCATCTATCGTGAGTATGTCCTTGGGGTTCACCATGGCGACCGTGAGGGTATCGCCTACTTTAAAAAGCGGTATGACCATATGTTTTCTGGCGAAATCTTCCGGGACGTATTTTGTCATCTCGGGGTCGATGAGGTAATCATCCAGATTTACATAAATCACACCCATCGATTCGGCAAGTATGCTCGCGATATCGTGTTCGGTTAAGAGGCCCATCTTCTCGAACGTCTTCTCTAGGCTTAGGCCCGTCTTCTTCGTCTCCTCTTTCGCCAGATCGACCTGCCTCTGTGTTATGAGGCCCTTTTTGATAAGTAATTTTATAACGGTGTCCTCTTTTATCTGCATATTACTATAAAATATATCCTACAATGACCTTAAAGTCAAGGCGGCTGGGGCATGAGACTCGTAAGTAACCAGAAACCAGAGTAAAAAAACCAGTCCCATTTTATCTGGTTACTGGTTTCTGGTTTCTTATGCCATTTACTACTCGTAATATTTCGCTGTGGCGAGGGCCCATTTCTCCTGGGCCTTGAGGATGAGGTCGCAGACTTCCCTGACGGCGCCGCGTCCGCCTGTCTTGGCGGTGGTGTAGTGCGCTATGGCCCTCACTTCATGGACGGCATTGGGCACGGCGATGGCGAAGCCGGCGCGCTTCAAGACCGGGATATCAATCACGTCGTCGCCCATGAAGCAGACCTCTTCCGGCTTCACCTTGAAATATTTCAATGTTTTATTGAAAGGCGCCAATTTTGTGGGATAGCCCTGATAGGTCCTGTCGACCCTGAGGTCCTTCGAACGCATCTTTACGATGCGGGATTTTTTGGCTGTTATGATTACGCTCGGAATACCGGCGCGCCTCAATAAGACTATGCCGAGCCCGTCCTGGACATCGAAAAACTTGAGCTCCTCGCCGTATATGCCGTATATTATACGGCCGTCGGTCAAGACGCCGTCTATATCCAGAATCAGGACCTTGACCTTCCTGGCGCGTTCTAAAATATCGTCCGTCATACAAGACCGGTCTTGAGGATGTCCTGGACGTCCAGAAGGCCTACGGGACGGCCCCTGGCATCGACCACGGGGATCTCGTCTATCTTTCTGGACTGCAGGGTATGGAGGGCCTCGGCGGCAAGCGCTTCGGCATTTATCACTGCAGGATGTTTCGTCATCACGTCCTTTACCTTCCTCTCCAGCAACTTCGGGTCGCTTTTTATGTGCCTTCTCAAATCGCCGTCCGTGAATATACCGATGAGACGGCCACTTTTATCTACCACGCTGGCGCTTCCTGCGCGCGCCCTGGTAATCGCGAGAAGAACCTTCTTTATGGGCGCGTTCGCCTTGACCACGGAATTCGCATCTCCTGTCCTCATTATATCGCCCACTTTCAATAAGAGCCTTTTCCCCAGTATGCCGCCCGGATGAAAGAACGCGAAATCTTTCTCCTTGAACCCCTTTCGCGCCAATAGCGCGACCGCGAGCGCGTCGCCGAAGGCGAGCATCGCTGTGGTGGATGTCGTCGGCGCCAGCCCCAAGGGGCATGCCTCCCTCTCGACTGACACGTCGAAAACGTAGTCGCTTGTCTTCGCCAATGTCGAGGCCGTGTTCCCCACCATAGCCATAAGTTTCGCGCCGATCTTCTTCAATATGGGCAGAAGTTTTACTATCTCCTCCGTCTCTCCGCTATTGGAGAGCGCTATCACGCAATCGTCCTTCGTCACCCTCCCGAGGTCCCCGTGAAGCGCTTCGGCCGGGTGCAGATATAATGAAGGCGTCCCTGTCGATGACAGGGTCGCCGATATCTTCTGCGCCACGAAACCGGGCTTGCCCATGCCGGTTACGATGACCCGGCCGCCTGTCCTGCATATCGCGTTTATGGCCTTCTCGAAGTCAGCGTCTATCCGCGGTATAAGGCTGGATATCGCGTCCCGCTCTATCTTCAATACCTTCTTGGCTATGGCCCTGCTCATATTTATCTTATCGCCTTTTCTATCTTTTTGATTTTAAGAAGCAGCTTCTCAAGGTCATTCAGCTTCATCATGTTGGGGCCGTCGCTTAAGGCCCTGGCCGGATCCTCGTGGACCTCCAGAAAAAGGCCGTCAACGCCGCATGCGGCCGCGGCGAAAGAGAGATACGGGATGAACTCCCTTTCTCCGCCCGATGCCTCGCCCAGCCCTCCGGGCGTCTGGACGGAGTGCGTCGCGTCGTATATTACGGGAAATCCGAATTTCTTCATTATAACGATTGCCCTGAAATCGCTTACAAGATTATTGTATCCGAAACTGACGCCTCTTTCTGTAAGCAGGATCCTGTCGTTACCGCAGGAGACAGCCTTTTTTATTATGTTGGCTATGTCCCACGGCGCCAGAAACTGCCCTTTCTTGATATTCACGACCCTGCCCGTGCGCGAGGCCGCGGTGACCAGGTCTGTCTGGCGGGAAAGGAACGCCGGTATCTGGATAACGTCCAGGACCTTCTTCGCCTCCCGCACTTCTTCGACGGAGTGCACATCGCTCAATACCGGAAGCCCGACTTCTTCCTTCACGCGTTTTAATGCGGCGAGCCCCCTCTTGAGCCCCGGGCCCCTGAAAGATTTGATGGATGTCCGGTTAGCCTTATCATAACTCGATTTATATATGAGAGGCACATTCACG